>QNFC01000089.1 GCA_003645395.1 Gammaproteobacteria bacterium | reverse complement strand
TTGAAAGTGTTGTCATAAAGCCGGATATGTCTAGCGTCATTGCTACCGTAAAGCTTGACCAGAATATGCGCGATCACTTGAACAAAAACACCCGTTTCTGGATTGTTCGTGCCAGCGTAGGTGCAGGGGGAGTGTCTGGTCTTGGAACCATCCTGGCCGGCGCTTATATCAAGATGGCGCCGGGTGATGGGGCGGGTAAGCAGAAGGCGTTTATTGGTCTTGAAAGCCCGCCGCAGACACCTGCCGATGCGCCCGGAATTCGTCTGACGCTGTTCAGTGATCGCGCCGGGTCGGTAAGTGCGGGTAATTCCGTGCTTTATAACGGCTACGCCGTCGGTCGTGTAGAAACGATGACCTTCGATGCTGACAAACGGCAGGCGCGTTACGAAATATTTATCGATGCGCCGTATCATGAGCTGGTCAACAGTTCTACCCGCTTCTGGAATGTTAGCGGTATCTCGCTGGAGACATCGACGATGGGTATCAAAATCCGTACCGGTTCGTTAGATACGGTGCTCCTCGGTGGCGTGGCGTTTGCTGCTCCCCCTGGCGTGCCGGCGGGTGGCCCGATAGAAAGTGGCAAGGAATTTAAGCTTTTTGATTCGTATGATGAAATTCTTACTAATCCCTATCGTTTCGGTGCGTATTACGTAGTGATGTTCAAACAATCTTTGCGGGGGCTGGCACCGGGTGCGCCGGTGGAGTATCGCGGCATCCAGATAGGCCGTGTGGAACGGCTGCTGATGAAAGAGCTGGCAGCGGGTGGCTTGACGGGCGGGGGGGCCTCGATTCCGGTGTTAATTTACATAGAACCTGGGCGCATTGAGCTGGCAGATACCCAGGAATCTGTTGATCAGTTTAAGCGTGTCGTTAAAAAGGGGGTTACTCGGGATGGTATGCGCGCGACGTTAGAGACCGGCAACCTGCTAACGGGCAAAAAGCTGATCAGTATTGATTACTTTGCCGACAAAGGGCCGGCTGAACTGGGGCAGTTTGATCAATATGCTGTCATTCCGACGATAGAAACGGGTGTGGCGCGCCTGCAACAGCAGGCCAGTGATTTTCTCGCTAAGCTCAATGCGTTGCCGCTTGAAGAAACCGTGGCTGAGGCTAATAACGTCCTCGGCAATGCCGACAGTACTCTTGCGGCATTAAACCTACTGTTGGCAAGTGATGAGTCACAGGCCCTGCCGGGCGAACTCGCGTCAACACTAGCGGATTTACGCGATGTGTTGGCAGGGTTCTCTCAAGATTCTCAAGTCCAGCAGGGGTTAGGGGCTTCGGTGAATACGTTGAGCACAACGCTACAGAGCCTTGATGTGCTGATTCGGCAGTTATCGATTAAGCCGAATTCCATAATATTCCCTGTTTCTCATGAAGCTGACCCCGTACCAGAGGCTTATTCCCGATGAAGTATTTTGTATTGATAACGCTGCTGTTTGTTGCCGGTTGCTCCAGTTCGGTGCCGACTCTCCAGCAATATTTGTTACGGGCAGATGCCCCTGGCCAATATGCCGTACAGGATCAAAGTAACGTGGTGGGTATTGGTGTCGTATCGGTGGCCCCCTATATTGATGGCCTGGGCCTGGTACTGGAAACGAGTGCAGGCGAAGTGCGAGCGGCCCGTGATCATCAATGGGCCGAGCCCCTGCGGGAAAGTCTGCGTATCTTTTTTGCCCGGGAAATTTCCAGCGACACTGGGCGGGTCATTCGTGCGCAACGCTCCGGTGAAGCCGATTGGCAGCGGCGCGTCGATATTCGTGTTGACCAGCTGCATGGAACGGCCGCAGGTGAGGCTACGCTGGTGGCCTATTGGTCAGTTTTTGATGTGACTCAACGCACCGTTATTTCGGAGAACGGATTTACCGATTCGGAGCCCCTGGGCGAGGACGGGTATCATTCGTTGGTGCAGGCGCAAAAGAAGTTACTGTCGAGGTTGGCGTCTGCCATTGCGGCCACGCTGTAGGTCTATAACCGACTAACAGGCGTTTGGTAACTGGGTTTTTCAGGAGCGGTGTTCATCCGCTTTGGACCGTGACGGTCGGGGGCGGTGCGAGCTGCATAATTCCGCAGGGCCCATCGGCTGGTTGGAAGACAACGGGTAGCATCTGTTTTCTAAAAGGACCGGACTAATCAGCCGAACAGCTATAACGCACTAGTTAACCGAGTAGCCGCGGCCCTGCAAGCATGTGGCGTATGCGCGATTAAACTGTTGCTGGTTGGCGGCATTCATTTGCTGCTGATTCGCGGCTTGTTGTTTAGCCTGGTCTTCAGCCGCTCGATTTCGGTTACTCTGGCTGACACCGCCCATAAGTGCACCGGCTGCCGCGCCCTTTTTGGCGCCACTGCTATTTCCAAAAATTCCACCAATAGCGGCTCCGCCCAATGCCCCTCCGACCGCTCCACCCCGTTTAGTCTGGGCTTGCTGAACCGGCGCGTTGTTTTGTGCCATCGGGTCGATTCCGGTTTGGTTTCTGGCCCAGACGAAACAGGCTCCTTCATCCGCCTGTTGTGTTGCACTATCCTGACCCTGCGCGGGGTAAATAATCAGATTTTGAGCGAAAACGGAAGCCGATAATAACAATAAGGTTGAAGAAGCCATGATGAGAGAGGTTACTTTCATGTTGGTTGCTCTAAGTCAATGAATAGATATCTGAATTAAAGAACGGTTGCTCGAACGTACAGGTGATGGTTGACCATTCTAGGAAGCCGTAACCCAGATCTTGTAAGCGTACTGATTTATGCGGGCTATTCTACTTTATAGTTGAGCCAGCAGGTGCGGAAGGTTAGTTCTTGCGCGGTTATGGAAGTCAGTGACCAATGTCCGTCTGTATCTGGGCACAGGCCCAAACTGGTATCTGTTTCCAGGGGCTTATTTGAATTGATAACTTTGTACTCTTTAATCCATAATGAGTGGCACTTTCTAAAACCTATAATAACCTTTGGAGTAAACAGTGATGACCGTTAGAAAATTATTCTTACCAGCCCTGGTAGTCCTTCTTGGAATCGCAGGTAACGCAGCAGCGTTGGAAGATATATCCAGCGAAGTGCAGGCAGGCTGTGCTAGTGAAATCAAGGAGTTTTGTAGTCAGGTGACGCACGGAGAAGGGCGGTTGTTAGCCTGTTTTTATGCTCACGAAGACAAATTATCCGGCCGGTGTGAGCATACGCTTTATCAGGCAGCCACGACACTGACCAACGCGATTACGGCGCTGAATTATGTCGCGGAAGCGTGTGCGGGGGATATTCTTTCCCTTTGTGGTGATGTTGAGATGGGAGAGGGCCGCGTTGTAGAATGCCTGAAAGCCAAGTCTGATGATGTATCTGCAGGCTGTAAAGGTGCAATGTCCGATGTGTTTGTTGAATAGGTTCAAGCTTTAGCTCAGGTTATGAAAAGGGCCGGTGTGGTTTATTCACACCGGCCCTTTTCCATTGGTTTTCCGGGCGCTATCGAGTTAACGAATTCAGCAATATTCCTTCATTTTAAACCATAGGGTATTTCGTGGTAAGTAGCGTAGTAGGTGTTAGCAAGGGGGCAAGAATACGCCGCGTGCTGTTTTGGGGGGTGACTCTGCTGGTCTCTCTGAGCCTGTTGTTGGGCGTGGCTATCTATCTATATGGCAAGGATCACAATTACCGAGATGGGCTTATCTGGGCGGTTGATTACGTCTACGATACTCAACTTGAAATAGATGGGGACTTTTTACTTGAGGTTGGAAAGGAAGTTCGGATAACTGCTGACGGCGTACGACTGAGGGATAACGACGGTAGATGGAAAGTGTTGATTGGTAAAGTTAATGGACGAGAGCGGCTGTTTTCTTTTTTTAGAACCGGCTCCTGGTGGCTCCCTGAGATAAACCTGTCTGACGTGCGTGTTGATGTTTTTGAAAGCGATAATGATGAGGCATTAGACTGGCGCCGGTTTTATCTGCCGGAGCTTGTTGTAGAAAAATTGCGGTTACGCAATGCTGTCGTAACTTATACAAACAGTGAAAAGCAGTCGTATGAAATTAAGCTGCAACACTTGTCGCTTGATGAGGCGCAGGATCGTGGCTCGATAAAATTAAGTGCTGCAGGAGAGGTAAACGGGGACTCTTTTAATCTTGAAGGAACCCTGGGCACCTTATCTCAGTTGCGCGTCGTTAGTGAAGATAAGAGTAAGGCCTACCCAATAGAACTCAGTTTGACCAGGGGTGCAGCTGAAAGCAGCCCTGCCGGTAAAAAAAGTGATTCAGTCATCAAGGTTAAAGGTTCAATAGCAAGGACACCTCGCCACAGCACGATTGTGGAGGCCACTTATGACGCGGCGGTCAGCGAGCTAGTCACAGTTTTTAGCAAAGATGTAACCTCGAGTGGTCTGGGCCACCTGCAAGGTAATGTCAGTATTGTCGATGTAGGCGATAGTTGGGAAATTAAAAAATTCGCTCTCGCATCAAGCGACACCACGTTATATCAACTCCGTGCTGATTTGGCAGTTGATGACTCGAAAAAAGACGATCAGCTTCTGTTTCAGAGCCAACTTGGGGTGCCCGATCCGGCGGCTCTCGGTGCGCAACTTGGAATCGATTTCAGGGGGTATTCATCTTTTCATTCAAAAGGGATGCTTTCAGGGGACCTGAACCACCTCAGCTACCAGTCTAAAGCGACTCTTGGTAACACAGAAATTGACATGACATTGACAGCCTCTATCAAGGGCGATAAGCCCTCTATAGAGGGCAAGATAACCATTCCAGAGCTTGATCTTGCCGATATCGGCTTCGCTCAGGGGCTGGATGCGAAAGTGGACGCTTTGGCGGCAGCTAGGTCCGATACTAATCAACCCTCAAAGCCTGAAGCAGGGCCAGGTACTGCTCATCGTGACGTTGTTTTTAGTCGCAAACCAGTGAACTTCTCCAGGTTGCAGAGTTTTAATTTAGACATGGACCTTTTGGTTGAAAAGGTTGTCAGGATGGGTTACTCGGTTAACTCAATAGCTGGCCATGTTGATTTGACAAACGGAGTACTCAAAGTAATTCCCATGCAGCTGATGTTTGAAGGCGGGGAGACCGGCATAGAGATTGAAGTTGATGTCCGTGATACGCCGAAAATCACTATAAAAGGGCAGTCTAATGGTCTGCTACTTGGGGCGATATTGGCTGAAGTAGATCAGGATAGCGGGGTCAGGGGAGATTTGGTGCTCAACATCAAAAGCAGGGGGCATTCTGTACATCAACTGGCAGCGGGTCTGTCAGGAACTGCCAACTTTAGCCTCGAAAATGCCCGTTTCCCGCAAAAATACGTCGAATATCTTTCAGTTGATGTGTTTGGTTGGTTGCTAATGAAGGGTTCTCTCGGTGCCGGTTATTCTAAAATTGATTGCGCCATGATCGATTTTGATATTAATCAGGGTATAGCTAAAAGTAAGTTGTTGATCGTGGATGGCCCTAGTGTTTTTGTAGAGGGCGCCGCGACGATAGACCTGGGGCTGGAAACTATAGAGATGTTGTTGAAGCCCGAGCAAAAAAAGGAAATTTTTTCTAAAATGTCAGCAGTGCGAATTACCGGTTCCTTAGCGGATCCAACCGTGAAAGCGCTGCCTTTGACTGCCGCGAGTACCGGCGTGCTGAAGGTAGGGGCAGTGGTGTTGTTGCCGATCGTAGCCATTCCAGCCACGATGCTTGACGAGCTTTGGGGCCGAAGAAACACTAAGGATCAACCCAACCAGGGTTGTGCTGGTTTTATAGCCAGACAGAAAGCGAAAGAAGGTCAATAGCTGAGGTTTTTTCCGCAAAAATCTTAACAATGACCCTGGGTTTTAGCCGGAGCCAATATCGTTCCCTGAGTTCTGAGATTGGCCTTCTGAACTGTTTTCTATCAGGGATGCCCCAGTGAACCGCTGAATTCTGCTCCAAACCCCATATGTGCGGTTGATTCTATGCGTTGAGTCATACGGGCGATCTGTGTCCAGTCATGCTCAACAATGTCCTGAGCGTGAGCAAGGTTGTTGCGCAGGGAATCCAGATCTTTTAGCACCCTTTTTGCCATGCTTTTAGATGAAAAACCCAGCCATTCAAGTTGGGCCGGGTCTGCGATCAGGATTTGAGTCTTGTCGGCTAACTGCAGGCAATCCAGTAGATCACTGTGTTGGCCTCGACGAGCTCGTTCGGACTGCATTTCTTTAGCCTTGTTGACTCGCTGATCACTTAAATATCGGGTCCAGAAATCATCGGTGTAAACCTCCTTGACCCGTTTAGTAATATTCATCTCAACGATGGTTATCACGCCGAATAACCACATGCGCATGATCGGTGTCTGGGCGTGTTGCCGTCGGATAATCCCCGAAGGGCCGCCGCCAAATACATCGACAAAACAGAAGTCGTGGTGGGTCAGCACGTGGATCACGTCTGACAGGGGTGCATCACCGGTGACCAGTTGGCCACGCCCAAACTCACGCAGGTAGTCGCCGCAGTAGCCGTGTTGTAGGTCATCCCGCAATACGTACCCGGTCACCATGCCATTCTGACGCAGGCCGGCAACAATATAGTCCTTTGAAAACATGATCTCCTGGGCCTTAATCGCCGAGGTGTCGTTGTCGAAAGATACCAGCAGCGAGGCAATGTCCTGGGCTGAAAACGCTTCTGTAAACAGACGTAAGGCGCGTTCGTTTTCAACTTTGCTATAGAGTCCAGGTGCCAGGTCGGTGTCGTCATTTGCATCGGGGTGAGATTTGATCTTCTCTCGACCCTGGGTCAGCGCCTTGTGGGCCCGTTTGAGCAACGTCCTGTTCCCCGTTTCCAGAACTCTGAGCAGGGCTTCCATCTCTGCGGTGAAAACTAGTCCGAAGCGGGGGTCGTGCCGACATATATCCCGGCAATTATCGATAAGATCAGCGAGTTTTACCGTTTTGGCCTTAGGTGATGCCTGGGCGAGATGCTCACGATCGATGGCTTTGCGCCGCGCCCTGTTGCCATCGCTGGGCAGGCTTACATCGGTCAGGTCTGCAACCAGTTGTGCGATATCAGCGCCGAACAGCCTTTCTATGTC
>QNFC01000088.1 GCA_003645395.1 Gammaproteobacteria bacterium | reverse complement strand
TTGTCTTCAACGTTTGATCCAGCATCACGTATTGCCTGGTGAAAGGGTTCCGCAGGCAGGCCAAATGCTGGCGAGGCGATCACTGCGCCCATCAGGATGGCGTTGCTACTTAGATAGGAGAGCCCCGCCTCGGTCACCATGTTCTGGGCGTGAAACAACCAGGTGTTATCGCTGAGCGTTTCAGCTGCGTTGCGGATTTCTTCACTGGAAAAAATACCGCCCTCAGCAGGCATTTTTTCCAACGTGCCGAGGTAGCGGTATGTGTTAGCAATGATGCTGAAATCTTTGGCTGCAAAGCCGCCCTGCAGCAGGCGACCGAGTTCAAGAAATTCCTGGGCGAGAATCAGGTCGACATCGCCGGGTACCGCAAAGGGTGAGAGGATCGGTGGGGTGTCGCCCTCTTGATTGGCCTCAATGTAATAAATGACCGTGCCGGCGCGTTGTGACAGGCCGAGCAGGCCAATACTCTGTGGTTGCCAGCCGGCATTAAGTAGCCCGCGTACCAGCCAGTCACTGAGTACACCGCCACCCTGGCCGCCGACCGTGCCGATCAGTACACGAATGCTACGATTTCTGGTTTCTTCGGCCATGTTTATTGCCCCACCGGGGTTGGGCTGGTGAAAGGCATCAGCCGAGATTTGAATTTGAGCCACTGTTTCTCGAACCAGTTCATGTTGTGGATGACAGTGACTTTATGAAAAGAGGGGCACAATCGCGCCGCATGGGCAATTTCACCGCACACCCCGCAGCCCACACAGGTGGTGTCAATCGCTGCAACCGGGGCGCTTTTCAGCTTGTTATTGCTCTCTTCCAGAGTGAGTGAGGGGCAGCCGTTAACCCGCATACAGGCGTGGTCGCCAACGCAGACATCGTTATCGACGCCGAGACGCTCGACCTCGACCCGCTTGCCGGCGGCGAGAAGCCTGCGCCGTTCGGGCTTAACCGTGCGTTGACGCTGCAGCTGACACTCGGCCTCGGAAATGATTACCCGTAGTTGGGGTTCTTTCGGTTTCTGAATTTTTTCCAGCTTTTTCCGGAAATCTTTAAACTTATAAGGATTAGCCTTGACGATTTGTTTCACGCCCATGGCTTTGAACGTACGCTCGATATTGAGATCCCCGCCGCCGTCTTCGCCGGTGAGCTGGGGGCCCGAGTTTGGGTTTTCGTGGGCGCCAGTCATGGCGGTCCATTTGTTGTCTAGTACTACATAGGTGGCATCCTGTCGGTTATAGAGACCGTTAACCACACAGGTGTTCATGGCGCTATGCCAGAGCGTACCGTCACCGACTACCGAGACGTTGTGCTGATCGGACATGGCCGATAACGCAGTCGCTGCTGCCAGGCCGCCGCCCATGCCCATGTTGGAGTCAGCCATGTTAAACGGCGCCAGACCGGCCATGCCGTAGCAGCCGACATCGGTGGCGTGCCAGTCCTTCTCGCCAGTAAGCAGCTCGTTGATTTTCATTTGTGAAAATACTGGGCGCTCTGGGCAACCGGTGCAAAAAGTTGGTGGCCGCGGGGTAACCGGTTTGGAGAAGAGTTTCGCGGCCATCTGCTGGCGTTCGATTTTTGCAGCAGCGCGGGCTTTAATATCGTCGGCTTTTTCCGGCAGATGCTGTGCGGTAAATTCAGCTAATGGGCCAATCAACTTGCCGGGTATTAATTCACCGACACCTGGAATCAGGTCATGGCCGGTGAACGGCGTGTCGATTTTGCGTTCGTGTAACAGCGAACGGATCTGCTTTTCAATCAGGTCTGGTTGACCTTCTTCTATTAACAGGACTTGTTCTTTGTCAGCCATGAAATCGGCAATCTGGTCGAGGCAGAGCGGGTTGATGACGTTAAGCTGCAGCAGGTCGAACGCTGGATCAAGGCCGCCTCGCTCGTCAGCGAGCCCCAGTAACGAAAGCACGCGCATGGTGGTGTTGAATACAGGGCCGTGGGTGATCAGGCCTATCCGGCCATTGTCACTGCCAAAACGCTCGTTGAGGTTGTTGTCAATAATGAACTGTTCGGCCCGAGGCAGCCGATCAGTGTAGCGCTCCACCTCCTGACGCTGACTATTAGGCGGCAACGGGTAGCGGTGGGGTTCGGCCACGCTAAATTTGATTTTGTCGTTGGTGTTGTACAGAGACGGCTTGTTATCGCCAACTTTTACCTCGGCATTGGCGTGTGAAAGTTGTGGTCTGAGCAGCAGCGCAACCACTGTATTGGAAGCTTCCGACAGGTCAAAACTGATCCGAGTTAGCTCAAGTAACAACTGTTGATCAGCCCGGGGATCGATGACCAGAATGCCGGATTTAATTGCCCAGGGCAGGGTGCGTTGCGCCACCGTGGTGCTGGAAACCCCGTAATCTTCACCGACGACGATGACGGTGCCGCCTTCGACGCCGATCTGCGAGACGTGATCAATCACGTCAGTAGCAACGCCGTTACCGAGCACTTTCCAGGTCACTGCGCCGCGAATGGGCGTGTAGCAGGAGGCGGTACACATGGCGGCGGCGGACATCTCGTTAGCGGATGATTCCATGTAGATGCCGCGAGGTTTTAATACGGTTTTGTAGGAATCGGCGGCTGCATCAATAAGGTTGGATGTCGGCGCGCCCGGATAGCCGCCGAAGTAACTAATGCCCGCTTCGAGCATGCCTTTGAGGACAACCAGGGCACCGTCGCCATAAAGCCGTTGGCCTTCGCCGTACCCGAGTTGTTGGACATCTGCTTCGGAAAATGAGTGACCCATGGTGGACTCCTGATGCCGCTAATGCGGTGGTAATTATTGTTCTGTAGGCGTGAAGCTGGCGAGAAAGCTTATTTACAAGGGATGGCCTGCGTTATTCATCGGCGTTTAATCATCCGCTTTGGCCAATATTCCAGCACCATGTCACCGTTCTGATTAAACACCTGGTTGTGGGTGGTGACGATGCCCCGATCGGGCTTGGAAGTTTCACGCTTGTCGTGCAGTTTAACGGTGACATGAATGGTGTCATCCACATAAACCGGGCCGAGAATTTTACTGTCGCCACCCAGGTAAGCCATGCCGGTGCCTTCGAGCATGCCACTGCCGATAACCAGCCCTTCGGCATAGCTGAAGGTCAGGCTACCCGGTGCCAGTCGGCGCTCATAGTGGGTCTCTTCCTGCAGGTACTGCATGTCGAGAAACAGCGGCTCGCGTAGGCCCACCAGGGTGACGAACTGCATGATGTCGTACTCGCTGATGGTGCGGCGGGTGGTCTGCATCTGCCAGTCGGCGGTGTAGTCTTCAAAATAGAGAGTGTCCAAATTCAGGTCCGTTGTTATCGAGTTTAGTTAACAGTTGCGAAGCCTAATACCCAGGTCGCTTAATAGCCGCGCCGCTTAATATCCACGAAACCGGGGGGCGCGTTTTTCAACAAAAGAGGCAACCCCTTCATCGTGATCAAAGCCGGTGTGCAGCAGCGCCTGGGAGCTGGCCTCCAGGTCCATGTAGGCATCAAACGACAGCCGCGTGGCGGCGTGCAGTGCCTGCTTGGCCAGGGCATGGGCCATGGTTGGACCCGTGCCAATTTCGGTGGCCAGTTCAGTGAGCCGGTTGTCGAGCTGATCAGCTTCAACCACCTCGTTATAAAGACCCAGGTTTAAGGTTTCGTCCGCGTCTAAGCTCTGTACCCGTAGCACCATCTGTTTGGCGCGAAGCATGCCCAGGTTTTCTGCAAGCAGGTAAAGAATAGCGGCATCGGGAATCGCCCCAATTCTGCCAAACGCAGTCACAAATTTGGCCGATGGAGCGGCGATCACCAGGTCGGCCGCCAGTGCCAGGGTAAGCCCAGCACCGGCAATCGACCCGTTGACAGCGGTGATAACCGGTTTGTCTGAGGTACGAATGGCCTGCACCATTGACCGAATCCCGGTGTGAATGAGCTGACGAATCTGCAGCGGGTTTTTACCCTTCATCAGGGTTTTCAGGTCACCCCCGGCGCAAAAACTTTTGCCCACGCCAGTAAGGGTTATTACCCTTACTTCGGGGTCGCTATTGGCAGCGCGGATGGCGCTGCCAATGTCCGCCATCATTTTTTCGGTGAGTGAGTTACGGGCGTCTGGCCGGTTAAGGGTTATCGCTAACCGGCCATTTGCCGTTTCAAACAGAATGTCGCTCATAGGGATTGAATCAACCGAATTATTTATCGTTACCGTCGGGGTGTTTCCCAAATACGGGCTTTTCTTTGCTCAGGAACGCCCGCACCGCCTCGCGGTGATCGGCAGTCATGAAGGTGGTGCCTTCCAGGGCCAGAGAGGCGGTGACCGTGCTGGCAGTCATCTGCTGGAGGAAGATGTTCACTGAGCGTTTGGTTAGCTCAATGGCCAAGCGGGCGCCGGAGGTGAGTTTTTTTGCCATGGCGTAGGTTTTCTCTTCCAGCTCTTCTGGTGATACCGCGTGGTTAATGAGCCCCATGGTGGCCGCATCTTCGGCGGTAATGGCATCGCCAGTCATGAGGAATTCTTTTGCCCGGTTGGGGCCTACCAGCAATGGCCAGATGGCCGCACCGCCGTCACCGGCGACCACGCCGATATTGACGTGAGGATCGGCAATTTTGCCCTTGGTGGACATGTAGGCGATGTCGCAGTAGAGCGCCAGGGTAGCGCCCAGGCCCATGGCGTGGCCGTTGACCATGGCGATGACCGGTTGTGGCGTGTTGACGATGCCCATCAGCGCATCCATGCCTTCGCGCTGAACTTTGTCGAAAAGTTCGCCTTTGCCGTTAATTTGCTCAATCCACTTAATGTCGCCGCCGGCGCAGAAGGCGCCGCCCTCGGGATCGCCGGTGAGTACGATCACCCGGGTCTGCTCGTCGTCGGCGGTTTCCCTGAATACGCGCCCAAGCTCGTCGTGCATGGTGGCGTTGACCGCGTTTCGAGCGGATGGATTACTCAGCTGGATGGTCAGGATGGCGCCGTCGCGGTTGAATTTCAGGCTTTGATATCCCTCGTACATGGTGTGGATCTCCTCAGGTTTTTATCTGCTGGGTATTGGCTGAATGAAGTGCGTGAATATTCTTAAAGCCGGGCCATTATGCCGATCCATTGGGCCAAGGTCGATGAACGGAAGGGAAATGGTGATCAAATTTCTGATTGGAGTGGGATCGCGAGAGTTTTTGGCTGTTTCCATTGAGTTATGTCTTAAGCGTTCTCCCGGTTTACTCAATTTGGTTGATGTTAATCAGTGTTGTCAGATTACGGCTGGTGCAAAAAGGTCAGCGGTGCACGGCTGTGAGTAAATTAGTATCCGGCCAATGCTGTCAGCGTGCCCGCTAACCCTGAGGAGACTGCCATGAACGCCCCCGATAAAAAATCCCTGTCCTACGCCTTTAGTCCCAACCACAACATGACCCTGGGTACCGATGTACCGGACATGGGCAGTGGCCCAATTTCGACTGAATCGGTCACCTCGCCGGAATACTACGAGCAGGAGCGGGAGAAAATATTTAAACGTTCCTGGCTGGAGGTCGGTCGGACTGAAGAAATTGCCGACGAGGGTGACTACTTTACTCGTGAGTTAAAAGTACTCGGCACCAATGTAATTGTGATTCGGGGCCGCGACGGTCAGATTAGGGCTTTTCACAATATGTGTACTCACCGGGGGATGGCCCTGGGTACCGAGGAGTGCGGTAATGAGCGCACCCTGGTGTGTGAGTTCCATGGCTGGGCGTTTGGACTCGATGGCAAGCTCCAGCATGTGCCGGCTGTTGAGTCGTTTCCGGGTATCGATAAGTCTCAGCTTGGGTTAAAAGCCCTGGCCTGTGATACCTGGAATGGTTTTATCTTTATCCACTGGCAGCCGGAACCAGAGCAGAGCCTGATCGACTTCCTCGGCCCGATGGCCGCTGATATGGACGGCTTCCCGTTCGACCGCTGTAACCATATCGCCCACTACAGCTCCACTGTAAAGGCTAACTGGAAAGTCTGTATTGATGCTTTCCAGGAGGCGTATCACGCGACCTATCTGCACCGTAACGCTATTCCCGGAGCCGGCGATATTGAACTGGCACTGCCGAGTTCGGTCCGCTTTTACGGGCCGCACCGTTCCGTCTCCTGCTGGTTTAAGCCGGATCTTGCCCCGACTGCGTCTGAGGCGATCTCATACAAATATGGTCCGGTGGGTTTTTCTAAGCCGGCGGATGATGAGGTGGACCTGGCAGGGGATGCCGGTCTCAATCCTAGCAATGACGAGAGCTGGTGGTTCGATATTAATGTCTTCAACCCCAACTTTTTCTGTGACCTGGGGGGCGGCTGGTACTTCACTTACAACTTCTGGCCCAACGCGGTTAACGAAACCGTCTGGAATATGAATATTTATCAGCTAGAGGCGCAGACCGCCGGCGAGCGCATTGTTCAGGAATTCACCCGGGTGGTGCTGCGTGACACCGTCTACGAGGACATGAGCACCATGGAGCTGTCGCAAAAAGCGTTCGATTCCGGAATTATCAAGGAGCAGTTCCTGGGCGATATGGAGATTGCGGTGCGCCACCAGTACTGGGTCAACGATAACCTGGTGAAGCAGGGCTGATTTGAGCCAGGCCAAACAAAAATTAAGGAGAGACTCATGAGCCAGCTATTGCCCAGCGAGTTTAGCGAATACGAGATTTACTGCGAGAAATGGTTACACCCCGCCGAAGCGCGGCGAAACACCGCGCGTATTAACAGCAACATGGAGGATATTCAGGCGTTTTACGACGCCGTTATGTTGCGCCTGGAGGAGATGACCATCTATCTCAACGATCAGCCCTACAGAGAGCTGAACAGCCAGCAGCAGAACCTGCTTGATCTGATCCTGGCTTTTGTCGAGGCTACTTCGGCGGTGGAGCGATTTCAGCGGCCGATAGTCACCCCGCTGTTCCCGCCGGAGCGGTTTTTAATTCATGAAAGTACCGGGGCTACCGGCGCCTGAGTGAACGCAGGGTTGTTCCGGCCCCTCGCAGTTGAGGTGCAGGTAAATAAACGGGTCGGTAACTGTGGAGTTGCCGGCCCTTTTAAAGGGTCGTTAACGGAGCGATAAATCTAG
>QNFC01000087.1 GCA_003645395.1 Gammaproteobacteria bacterium | reverse complement strand
TTCCTGCTGTTATCTGCCCAGCAGCTTATTCTGTATTCCGACAATGCCGCCTATATCGGGCGCTCGATTAAGGACGTATTCCAGGAGCTGGGGCGACCGGATGTGGCGATAGCGCTTGAACAGGCATCAGTTTCCAGAGACACCCATATGCTGCAACTGGCAGGCTGGGAATCCGCGCACACCCAGTGGATCAACCCGGCAATGATCGAGTCGGGAGGCTGGATGTTGCTGTCTATTCAGGATGAGCATCGCGCACTGGCTTTTCTCACTCACCAGCAGGCACGGGCCGTTACCATTCTGGGCAGTGTCTTTGTATTGAGCATCGTCGCAATCTGGCTTCTGCTGGCCTGGGTGACCCGGCCACTGCGTACCCTTTCCCAGGCCGTGGAGGAAATTGGCAAAGGAAAACTCGATACCAACATCAAACGCCAGAGTCAGGACGAAATTGGTGATCTAGCGGCAAGTTTTTCCAACATGGTACGGCAACTGTCATCTCGTGAAACGGCGCTGAAGGAACTCAACGAGAACCTCGAAAAACGTGTTAAGGAAAGAACAAACGAACTCACGCTACTACAAGTAGGGCTGGAGGAGGCCCGGGACGCGGCCGAGGCAGCTAACGCGGCCAAGAGTGCATTTCTTGCCAACATGAGCCACGAGTTGCGCACACCGATGAACGCCATTCTCGGTTATAGCGAAATGCTGATTGAGGAAGCCGAGGACCTGGAGCAGGACGATTTCATCTCCGACCTGCAAAAAATCAACCAGGCCGGCACCCACCTGCTGGCACTTATCAACGATGTGCTCGACCTGTCCAAGATCGAATCCGGCAAGATGGAAGCCTTCGCCGAGCCCATCGACCTGAACAGCCTGATCGACGAAGTCAGCGCCACCGCCCAGCCATTGATGGAGAAAAACAGCAACCGTTTTTCCATCGAACGCGGCCAGCAACTCGGCAGTGCCCAACAGGACCGGACCAAGATCCGTCAGACCCTGTTCAACCTGCTGTCCAACTCGGCCAAGTTTACTAAGCAGGGTACCGTCACCCTGCGCGTCGAACGTATCCAGCAACACGGTGAAGAGTGGCTGAGCTTTGCAGTCAGCGATACCGGAATTGGTATTGCTGCGGACAAAATTGAGCATGTCTTCGAAGAGTTTACTCAGGCCGACGATTCAACCACGCGTGATTACGGTGGCACCGGACTGGGGCTAGCGATCTCACGGCGCTTCTGCAAGCTGCTGGGCGGTGACTTGAGCATTCACAGCGAGTTAGGGGAAGGCTCGACCTTCACCATCCACCTCCCCGCCACTCTGCCCGGAACCGCGCCTCAACACCCAGCGGCGGGCACGACACCGGCAAAAACCGAAACCGAACTGGAATCCCTGCACCAGGCTCGGCCAGGTTCCACGATCCTGGTTATTGATGATGACCCGGAAGCCTGCGAGATAATGGAGCGCTATTTAACCAAAGACGGTTATACCGTTGTTACCGCCGATAGCGGCGCACAGGGTCTACGCCTTGCCCATGAAATACAACCCGCGGTGATCACCCTCGATGTGATGATGCCATCGATGGACGGCTGGTCAGTTTTGAGTGCCTTGAAAGCCGATCCGATACTGCACAACACCCCGGTAATTATGGTGACCATGGTGGATGACCGGACGCGAGGATATTCACTTGGTGCGGTGGATTATCTGACCAAGCCGGTTGACCGGCAACTACTGCATAAAACATTAAGCCGCTACTACAGTACCGACGACAACGGCACTGTTTTGCTGGTTGAAGACGACAAGGAGGCCCGCGAGATCATGGCGCGCACCCTGAAAAAATCAGGGTGGGCAGTAGCCGAGGCCGAAAACGGCCAGGAAGCACTGGATATATTAGATTCTCTGCAACCTCGGCTGATCCTGCTGGATCTGATGATGCCGGTGATGGATGGTTTCGATTTTCTGGCGGCGCTACGGTCGCGGCCAGAATGGCGACATATATCGGTTATTGTCATTACCGCCAAAGACCTGACCGAAGACGACCGTGAACGATTGAATGGCAGGGTCGAGGCAGTGCTTGAAAAGAATGCCTACCCCCGCGAACAATTGCTGGAGCGTATTCGCGAAGCTGTTACCTCCTGCAATATTGGTAAAGCAGATTCACAGGGTCCTTCTGACTAACACCGACTACCAGGTCAGACTGCACCTCGCACACATGCGTTAATTGATTGAGGATATCTACAATGAATCAGCTTAAACCAGCCATATCTGCAGCCATCCTGGCTGCAATGTTGTTGGTAACGCTAATGGCTTACTCGCATTCTGATTCATGGAAACTCTCTGAAAACAATAACAGCGTTATTCTTGCCCAGACCAAAGGCGGAGATGCCGCAAAAGCCGGCGATGTCAAAATAGAATTCTACGGCCATATGGCGTTCAAGATCACTTCCCCCGATGGTATTCGCATTCTGGTAGACCCATGGCGAAACGATCCGTCTGGTGCGTGGGGACTCTGGTTTCCGGATGAGTTCCCCGCAGTCCCCGTCGACATCGTGCTATCCACCCATGCCCACTTTGATCACGACGCGGTATACCGCCCGCGGGCAACGATGGTGCTAGAACGCATGACCGGTCAATTTGAGCTTGGCGATGTCCGTATTACCGGCCTGGCTGACAAGCACATGTGCAAGTCCAAAGGCTGGTACAGGTGGACAGACGTGGCCACCGAGTTCAAACAGGAATTTTGTCCGCCGGACAATCCCCTGCATATGGACAATTTCATTCAAGTCATCGAGACCGGGGGGTTACGCATCGCCCACTGGGGGGATAACCGCCCGCTGCCAGCCGGTTTGGTTGATGAAGCATTGCAGAATGTCGACATCCTCATCATGAACATCGATGATTCGAGTCACATTCTTACCTATGAAGATGTTGACGCAGCACTGCTACGCTACCAGCCCCGGGTCGTTATCCCGGGGCATTACTACACCAAAGGTGCGAATAGCATACTGTCTACCCTGAGTACTGCTGAAAAATGGGTCGGACGCCAGCAGGATGTTATTCACCTCAAAACCCCGGAACTGGTACTTAATCCGGATACAGTAGCGCCACTCAAAGGACGGGTTTACTACTTTGGCATGCATCATGCGAAAGACTAAACACGATACATAAACAGGCCTTAACAACCCACGTTTGCCATGAACTATCGTCTAACCAAAAAACTGTTCTTACTGCTGCTGCTGTGGCTGCTCGCGCCTGGCACACACACCCTTGCTAATCCGCCAGGTGGTGAACCTTCAAACGGGCAGAATTCCACTATCGCGCTCAGCGATACAGAACGGCAATGGCTGCAGGAGCATCCGGTATTCCGCCTGGGGGTGGATCCCGCCTGGCCACCCTTCGATTTTATTGACCGCCAGGGCGATCATCGTGGTATGGCGGCAGAATTTCTGCAGCTAGTGACCCAGCGTCTTGGTATTTCAGTGGAGATGGTCCCGAATATAAGCTGGAAGCAGGCGCTGGAACAAGCTCGTAATCGTAGCCTTGACCTGGTCTCTCTTAGTAATGTGACACCCGAACGGCTGGAATTTATGACCTATACCGACATAGTAACGTCGGTTCCATGGTCCATCGTCACGCAAACCGATTTTAAGAAGATTGATGGCCTCAATGACCTGGCGGGACTGGAAGTAGCGCTGGTCAATGGTTATGCCATTGAGGAATTTATCCGGACCGACTATCCCGGTATAAAAATCAGGCACGTAGCATCTGCCCTGGATGGCCTGCGTGCGGTTGCATCCGGTCAGGTTAAGGCGACGGTGGAGAACCTCGCTGTTGTTAGTTACCTGATCTCGGAAAACAATCTGGTCAACGTCAAAATTGCCGCTGATGCCGGCCTGGACGTCATGGGACTAGGATTTGGTGTCCGTTCGGACTGGCCGCAGCTGGTTGACTTACTGAACCGCGCAATCCGCAGCATCTCCAGGGACGAAGTTCGCGCGATCTATACTCGCTGGGCGCCGCTTGCCGCACCTTCAGCAGATGAAGCGATCCCGACAGAACATAACCTCTGGTGGTTCGCGGCCGCCGGGCTGATTGCCATGGTGTTGTTGATACCGGTTCTACTGCAGCACCTCAGTGGCTATCAACAGCTAAGGTGGTTCAGCGCAGCTGCCGTTCGGCGGATTGGGGCAGTGATGGTCGCCCTCTTCCTTGGTGCAGTAATGGTAGTGGCCTGGTACTCGCTGGAAAGAGTGAACGACCAACTGCGGGATAACCTCGGGAACCAGTTGACTATCATCAATAACTCGGTGCATCAGTCGCTGCTGACCTGGTTTGAAAGTCGACAGGGACTGGTATTTGACCTTGCCAACGAACCGGAAGTACGAGAGGCCACGGTTGCTCTGCTGGCTGCGCCCCACAACCGGCAGGCATTGAGCGTTGAACCAGCAATGCAGCGCATGCGAACATTATTGCGGCCACGCCTGGAGCGCATGAACGCAAAGGGTATCTTCATCATCTCCCCGGACCGCGTCAGCATCGCCTCGATGCGCGATGCCAACCTGGGAACCCGAAACCTTATCGCACAACAGCGCTCCAGATTAATGGACCGCGCCTTTGCAGGTGAAACCGTATACATACCGCCGATTGCTTCGGACGTTCCACTGCGTGACCAGCAGGGCCAGATGGTAGCGCAGGCATCGACCATGTTTTTTGCGACACCACTGCGGGATGTGAACGATGAGGTGGTGGCGGTGTTTACTGTGCGCTTCGATCCAGCGTTCGAGCTGACCAGAATTACCGAAACGGGCCGCCCGGGCGAGAGTGGCGAGACCTACGTCATTGACGAAAATGGTCGTTTGCTAACGGTATCCCGATTCGAAGAGTCGTTGATTAAGTCCGGCATTATCACGACAGCCGGTACTGGCGACATGAGTCTTCGAGGTTTTCGTATTGCCGATCCCGGTGGCAATTTGCTGTCGGGCTATGCGTCTGGGTCTGAGCGCTCAGAGTGGCCACTCACCCTGATGGCCAATGAGGCGACCCGCGGACATTCCGGCAGGAATGTGTCCGGCTATCGTGACTACCGCGGCGTACCGGTCATCGGCGCCTGGCTATGGTCGAAAGAGCTGGGTATAGGCCTTACCACCGAGATCGACGAGGACGAGGCGCTGGCACCCTACCTGACGCTGCGCACCCTGGTTATCAGCGTTCTGGGAGCAACCGCGTTGCTAGCACTCGCGCTGACCGGACTTAGCGTCTGGCTGGGCGACCGCGCCAAAGTACGCCTGGAGAAACTGGTTGAAGAGCGCACACGCGAACTAAAAAAACTCGCGCAATCGGTGGAACAGAGTCCGTTGTGTGTCCTCATTACTGATGTTGACGGCAATATTGAACATGTCAACCCCGCCTTTACCCGTATCACTGGCTATCAGCCCGGTGAGGTCCTCGGCAAGAACCCGCGACTGCTTAAAAGCGATAAAACATCTCAGGATCTTTACGCCAGCCTGTGGCAGACCATACTCGAGGGCAAAGTGTGGCGCGGCGAGATTCGAAACCGCAAGAAAAATGGCGAACTCTACTGGGGCTCGGCCTCCATTGCACCGGTCACCGATGATACCGGTACAGTAACGCACTTCGTCTCCATGACCGATGACATCACCGAGCGCAAGCGAATGGAGGATGCCCTTGCCGATGAGGGCGAACAACTGAACATGATTCTTGATAACAGCCCGGTCGGAATCGCTATCTCTGTCGACGGCATTTTTTGTTATGCGAACCGGAACATGGTAGAGATGACAGGGCTTGAAGAAGGAGATCCTGCAAGCCGGATGTACGCCATTCCAGCGGAGCGAGAGCGTTCTATCGAAATACTAAAGAGCGATGGGATCGTCAAAAACAGTGAGACGAAGATCAATGGGGCGAATGGCGAAATTCGTGACTCGCTGCTCACTCTCCATCCCACTAATTACCAGGGACGTAGCAGCATTCTCGGCTGTATCATCGACGTCAGCGATTTGAAGGCCATACAGACGGAACTGGCGAGCGCCAAAGAAGCAGCCGACACAGCCAACCAGGCCAAGAGTGCTTTTCTTGCCAACATGAGCCACGAGTTGCGCACACCGATGAACGCCATTCTCGGTTATAGCGAAATGCTGATTGAGGAAGCCGAGGATCTGGAGCAGGACGATTTCATCCCCGACCTGCAAAAGATCAACCAGGCCGGCACCCACCTGCTGGCACTTATCAACGATGTGCTCGATCTTTCCAAGATCGAGTCTGGCAAGATGGAAGCCTTCGCAGAAGAGATTAATCTGGGCAGGCTGATCGACGAAGTAAGCGCCACCGCCCTGCCACTGATGGAAAAAAACAGCAACAAACTAGCGATCCAGCGCGATGAGCACCTCAGCACTGCTCATCAGGACCTGACCAAGTTGCGCCAGATCCTGTTCAACCTGCTGTCCAATTCAGCCAAGTTTACTCATGAGGGTACAGTTACCCTGCAAGTTGATCGTATCCAGCAGTCGGGGCAGGACTGGCTGAGCTTTGCCGTCAGCGACACCGGAATTGGTATAGCTCAGGATAAGCTTAAACATGTCTTCGAGGAATTCACCCAGGCAGACGATTCAACCACTCGGGATTACGGCGGCACCGGACTAGGGCTGGCGATCTCGCAGCGTTTCTGCAAACTGCTGGGCGGCGACCTGAGCGTGCACAGCAACTTGGGCGAAGGGTCTACCTTTACCATCCGCATCCCCGTCACCCTACCAGGAACCCTCCCACCTCAAATCGAAACTTCTGTAGCAAAAGCCGACGTTGAACACGAGGCCCAACTTGATGTAGCGCCTGGCTCCACCATCCTGGTCATTGATGATGATCCGCAAGCCGGCGAGATTATCGAGCGTTATTTAATTAAGGCCGGTTTCAATGTAACGACGGCGAACAGCGGCGAACAGGGACTGCGCCTTGCCCATGAATGTCAGCCCGCCGCCATCACGCTGGATGTGATGATGCCGGATATGGACGGCTGGTCAGTACTGCGCGCACTGAAAGCGGATCCGGTGCTGCACAAAATTCCCGTCATTATGTTGACCATGGTTGACGATCGAACACGCGGTTACTCG
>QNFC01000086.1 GCA_003645395.1 Gammaproteobacteria bacterium | reverse complement strand
TCAGAGACTATAAAGTTTTTCTTACAAGATGTAACGGGAGCTTCTTCTCGTAATCCAGGGACTTATTTAAAGACTACTGGAGCTATGCGTACTGCGTATTACTCTAATGAAAATGGTAATACTGTAGTTGATAATGTTCTTGTTGAAGCTGTAGGTGCTGAGCTTGCCATAGCACCTTTTCTCTATGCAGGAACTGCCTTAAATAACGAGATGACCTACAGTTCAGACCTCTCTCAATGGATATCCTCTACGGGAGCTACAGCTACTTATGATCAAGTAGGCTTATCTGGATTACCCAATACAGCTTCTCTACTGACAGATGACTCTACTACTTCTACACTAGAGCGTTCCCACTATATAACAGCTATAGCAGGTGCTAATCTCACCTTAAAAGTCACTGTAGAGAAACAAGTTAGCGCTACGAATTTAATGGGCATTCAGATGCAGGGCACTGTTACAGGAACTGCCCCTGCTGTATCCATTAACCTTGAGACAGGTGCGATAGTACTAGTAACCGCGGGTATCGATAACTTTGAAGTTATAGATGCTGGACCCGATTGGGTTATCTATCTAGACTACCCCAGGTCAGGCGCTGAAGAACAGTTTAGGAATAGAATTTACCCCTGTCGTTATAACTTAGGCGGTGTAGCAGATGCCCTAGAACTGGGGAGTATTATTGTAAAACAAGTAGAGATGCATTCTGCTAAGACAATAGGCGCAGTCAGAGGCGCTGCCCCTGTCTATACCAATGGGAGTGCAGTTGCAGCCCCTCGTACACAGATACAGTTTGATGTTACTAACCACTATGATGCGAATGGATCCTACTACGCCGAGTGCGTTTTTATGTTCTCAGGAGAAGAAGCAGGGACTAAAGACTTTAGCATAATAAACACAGATGATAGACGTTCTGCGGGTTCAGTCATAATGATGGAAGATGGCTATAAGTTAGAATCTAGAGCAGAAGGCGCTACTTCTTTATCAGCTAACGACGGTGATTTTATAACAGGACAGGTTATGAAAGTAGGTGTGGCTTACGGTCCTGGCTCTGCTGAATGGATGGTGGTGTTAGACGGCATTGAGAGCACTGAGCTAACAGATTACCCTGGTACTTTTGAAAAGGGCACAGGAAACTCTTTACGATTAATGGCAGAAGTAACCTCTCTTCAGCCTTATGGGGCTATGCTTGTTAGGAATGTAAGAAGATACGCATTAGCCTACATTGATGCTAAGTCTAAAATCATAGATTTAATGCTTTAAAAGTTTTAGGAATATCGCCATGCCTAATCGCTCAGAACTAAGGAAAAAGTCAAGACATGCTGCCACACCTCCGGGCGGTATCCCTGGACAAGTATTAGTCAAGTCTACGGAAAAAGACTATGAATTTGAGTGGGCTGGTGATATCGCAGGTGGTGTTCAAGCCGTTGCTGTAAAGGTCCCTTATGCTTCTGGGGACTTCTTAACTGATTTTAATAATATGCCCACCCGTACAGTGGCTGACCTTCAAGTTAGCGTGTTTTATTACCCTTTTGCCGAAGGGGGTGAAGGCGTTTCAAGGCTGTGGATAGGTCCAACTAATATAACTGTCGGTGTTGGTGGGACTTATAACGCTACTTGGCCTAACTTCCACTTACTTATCCAAGAAGAAATAGATGGTGGAAATTGGAATACTCCTAATTTCCCTGGTAATTCAAGTGAGCTTCCTGAAATCATAGTCAGGCTTAAGCGCTCTCATATAGTTGCAGATGCCCCTACTTCTTTGAGAGATGGTGAATTAGCTGTAAACCCCACTGATAAATGGATATGGGTGGGAGATGATAATGATCTGCCTATACTGCTTAATGGGCATCAGACAACAGATGTTAATACCTTTGTTGCTCTTACAGACGAAACCTTACAAGATTTAGAGGTATGGGATGCAGTAAATCAGACCAATTTCGGAGGGCATCCACAAGCCCCTGGCACCGCTCTCACTATACAAGTCAATGATGTATGGCTATTTGAGCATAATAATCTTACTTATACTTATCTCTATAACATCCCAGATGACCATACTGTGGGCTTGAGTGGTAATTATACAACAACAGTTGATGATTT
Source organism: Gammaproteobacteria bacterium (assembly GCA_003645395.1). Classification (GTDB taxonomy): domain Bacteria; phylum Pseudomonadota; class Gammaproteobacteria; order Immundisolibacterales; family Immundisolibacteraceae; genus QNFC01. Next base: position 5,024 of record QNFC01000086.1, on the reverse strand, counting down.
TTATGCTGTTCACGGCTCTCCGGTACAAGAAGTAAAGATAAAAGTATTAGATTTAGTACCTACAAGTACGATAGAAGCGGATATCAATGGTACAGATTTTTTAGCGCTTGGTCAGAACCCAGAGAATATTGAAGGTACAGCTCTTCGTTTTAATTATGACGAAGTATGGATTATCTATCACGGGTATGATCCCTATATTTACATAGGCGTTAAAAATGTAACTGTTGGGCAGGGAGGCAACTATACCACAATAGCTTCTGATTATAAGCTACTTGTAAACCTTTTTGATGTTAAAGCTAACGCTACAAGTATTTATAATGCTACTACTGTCTTCATAGATGACTTTAACTCTAATAACTTCTCTTCAGTGCCTGATGGCAATCTTGATGGTAGCCTGCATATAACCCCACAATCCGTTTGGGTGTTTCAATATCCTTACGATGACAGTATACGTTTGTGGATAGGGCCTAAAGATGTCTTAGTCGGAATGGGCGCTTCTGACTATGTAGCGACTATTAATGACTTTTTTCAAATAGCAAGTGGAATAGGGACCAGAGAGTATGTTGAGAGTATTGCTGATAACGGTGGTGGTAGTTTCCTATCAGATCTAAATCTTCAAGATTTCACAGGAAGCCCTCTTGTAAACTCTAATGGCTCTTTAGTGATAGATTTAGATAGTGATTTGATTTTTGACTATGATTTAGGTAATTCTTATAGGTGGATTGGGTCAAAGAACGTTATAATCGGCGGAACGCTACCACAATATGTTCCAGTAGCAGGAGATGTGTCTCAACTAATACCGATATTGGATGCAGGATACTATTAAATGTCAATAGGTAAAATTTTAAGAAGCCTTACCCCAGGGTCTATCCCTGCTAATGGGTCTCTCTTAGAAGGGCAGCTAGTAGTTAATATCCCTGATGGTTTGATGTGGATAGGTGACTTTAGCGGCAATCCTGTTGAAGTATCTGGCGGTGGAAGTGGTGGAAGTGATATACCCTCTTCTGACCTTTTAAATATGATAACCATAGGAACTGATGATCTACTTTACGTAGGTGATGTCCCTATTGATGACAAGGCTTATATCAGAAAAGACTCTAACTGGGCTGAAATCGCTTGGGGAGATATCCCTGATGCACCTACTGAGTTTCCACCTTCTATTCATACTCATACAGAATCTGAGATTACTGATTTAGACAAGTATACTCAGCTTGAGGTAGATACAGCAATAGCAGTACCTCAGCTAGCTATAGATGATCATTTAATAGATTTAGCTAACCCCCATGTCGTCACTTGGCCTTTACTAGTAGATAAGCCCGCCGAGTTTCCACCTGAAGTCCATAACCACACTAAATCGGATATCACTGATTTTGCTCATACACACGAACTAAGTGATTTACCTGCTGAGTTCCCTCCAGAGGCACATGAGCACACTGAAGCAGATATTATTGATCTTGACAAGTATACCCAAGCCGAGATAGACAGTGTTGTTAATAACCTTTATATAGCACTCTCTGAGCACATAACCGATGATACTGTCCACTTTGCAGATGCCCCTAATAACGGCAACAGTTATGTTAGAGAGAGCTTAAACTGGCAAGAACTTAATGTTTTTGATGGCGCTGGCTTTAACGGGCTTGTGCCTGATCCTGTAACGCAGCAGGGGGATCTTCTTAGCGATGATGGAACTTGGGTACCTCTGCCTTCACCCCCTCTTAGCGGCATCAGCCCAAGTTATTATTTTAAAGCTGGAGTTATAGTTGACGTAAACCCTGGTATTGGTTATTTCTCTTTCAATTTCAGTGATTGGGCTTCTGTAACAGAAATCTATATAAATAACTTAACTGTTTCTGAAAATCAAGCAGAAAACTGGTTACAGAGTATACGGAGAAGGGACGCTATTGGTTTTTGGGATAATGATACTGAAAAGACAGTTTATTTTATCCTAACTGGCGAGGTCTTTGACAGAGGTGTTTATCAGAGAATACCTGTAGAATTCTGGGTGGCTACTACCCCTTCAGGTAATCTTGACCATGAAAATCTAATCACAGCTATACATGTACATAATCCTGATAAGTATTTACCACTAGACGGCAATCCTAATGAACTTTTGGCAAAGGTAAGTACTGATGATTATGATGTTGAATGGAGAGCTTTACCTGCTACGTTTCCTCCAGACCCGCATCTTCATGCTCACGCTGATACGACTGGACAAACTACGGATGACCACCACCCTCAGCTTCACGACTTAGACAGCCATACAGATGTAGCTGTAACTGCTGTAGCTGATAACGATTTACTAACTTGGGATAGTGGCGCTTCTGCGTGGGTGAATCTGCCTCCTGAATCTCTACCTCATTTCAAGGTATGGGGTACTAAGTCTTGGTTTGAAATTAGCCCTCCAATAGAGATTGACCCTCTTGATTTATTTACCAGTGGAGAAAATGGAGGATACTACGATATCTCTGATATTAGCACTCTCTGGTTAGATACAGCGGGAACATTACCTGTTACTACAGATGGACAAGAAGTAGCGCGTATAGACGATAAGAGTGGTAATGGCAATCATATGCTCAATGGTGCTAATGGTACTAATACCACACCTATGCTATATAAAACTAATGGTTCTGAGCATTGGCTTGAATGTTCTGATACTCAATCTTCAACATCTATGCGCTACTTGGCTGTTGTTGGTGCTATGAATATGGAAATCCCTAGCGTTGTCGGTCAATCAGTAGAATTCAATAGCACAGGTGGGAGTACTACCTTCCGCGGTGCTGGTATCTACGGCAATCCAGCGAGTACCAACTACCTTATTCCAGCATTCAGGGGAGATTTAGCCCGTAGTACTATCTATACTAGGGGGGCAGATGTAGGCGTTGCTTCTACTACTACAAATGGAATAACTAATGATTTGACAATGGATGCCCCCCACGCCTTAGTAGGCCAATGGTCTAACCTCCAACACGAGTTACGCATAGACGGTTCAGTATCCCCCTCTGGTGTAACCCCTTGGTCAACTGAGATCAACAATGAAGGTCGCCCTGGGATAGCTTCATTCGGGCCAATAGGAACAAGGTTATATGCTATGGTAATAGTTGACCGAGCACTGGAGGAAGGCGAGCTATTAGGGCTTGAAGTTTGGCTAACACTACGAGGGGGTGCCTGATGTCTATAGTAGGCGAAACTTGGATACTCAGCTCTGACTCACCTGATGCCCCTCTTGCGCCTAATGGTGATACAGCCAAGAAAGGCGATGCTATTGTCTGGACAGGTATAGAGTGGACTAATATGGGTCAACTGTGGTGGGATGGCCCTCACGCTCACGATGCTTTGACAGATATAGGGCCTGACCAGCATCACAATAAGCTACACGCTCACGATGGTTTAGATGGTTCTGGAACAGTAGCTCACAGTGATATAACAGGTGTAACTGCTGATGACCACCACCCTCAGCTCCATGATATAGAGTCTCACACTGATGTCATTTATGATGGTGCTCGCTTAGGCGGAGAAGCTCTTATATGGGACGGCGTAGCAATGAAGTGGGAGAACGCTGCACCTAGGGCTGAGTCATGGCCTACTGGTCTTATTGACGGTGGCGAACTTAACATATCCACCGTTAATGAGATAGAAGTAATTGCTGGCTCTGGTGTAATAGTAGATTCCTATACTAATCCTGACCAGCAACCGTATGACGTAGCAGTAGTCTGGGCAACTAAAAACGAGCCTATCATTATTGCAGCTACAGCAGGTGCTGTCGTATACTTCACCATAGACAGTACTGGTACGCTACAGCAATGGGCCGCACCTCCTACTCCACAGGTTAAACGTGAACAGCTTACTATAGGTTTAGCTGTTCATAATGGTACTGAGTGGGGTGAGATATCAAGCCCTATAGTAGTAAACAATTCAGTACATACACTAGATGAGTTCGTAACTCGTGTAACTGGGCCTAGTTTTATTATTGATGGTGGTGCTATTACAGAAGAAGCTCTGCACACACTCAACCTCGAAGAGGGTACAATCTGGGAGCGTAATAGGAACTGGCATGTAGATAAGAAAGACCCACATAGGGAAGCTTTCCCAGCACAGACTCCGCTACAGTTCAGGTATACTAATCGTGACTTCTCTACTGTAGGTCCATTGACAAGCACAGTAGATGTAGCAAATTGGGATAATGCAGGTAGTGTAGTTCCTATACCTGGAGGTTCTAAAGAGACAACTATCCAGCGGTTATATACTGACCTGCGGGATAATGTATGGGTGTTGTATGGGCAGGAGACTTACTCCTCAGTAGAGACTGCTATAGCGCTACTGGGTGCTGATACCGGTATCATTGAAGAACCTCCACTACTAGTTGGAGCTGTACTACGTGGTTATATAATCTCCCAGCGTAACCAGACAGACTGGAGCTTTGAACTCTCTCGCTGGTATGTTGCATCGGCGGCAGCTCGGGCTGGTGGTGGTGGCTCCCCTATCACTGACCACGACAATATGAATGGTATAACTCCTGACAATCATCACAATCAGGTTCATTTGCTGTTTGGTAGTGATCACTCTGATGTAAACATTGTTAGCCCAATGGCAGAGACACAGGGTTTGCATTGGTTGGGTTCTGAGTTCGTACCGGACTACAGAACTAAACTCTTACCCTACGTAGGTGGACAGACTTACTATCCGCAAGAGACTGTATGGCAGGATGGCTGGTTATCCTCTGCCAACGTGGAGACTACTGACTACCCTGCACCTGTAGGTGTTGGTAGCCCACAATTTGTGTATCAAGGTGCTGCACCTACATCAGATTCTTCTGCCAAGCAGATCATCTTTGGCAGCAGGTACACCTGGGGTATTAATGGCTGGATTGGTGGATATAGGATATACGCTGTAGCAGGGCAGCATTACTCTGTCTTTACAGTACTTGATCCCACAGGTGTTCCAATAGTGGAGCAGGTATCAGATTTCACTGCTGATACAACTGGATGGGTGACACTTGCAGCACCTGTCAGCCTTGTCCTGATAGG
>QNFC01000085.1 GCA_003645395.1 Gammaproteobacteria bacterium | reverse complement strand
TGATAAACGACTACGTCGCCTGTATTGACGACGACGACCTGGAGCGCTGGCCCGATTTTTTTACCGAAAAATGTAACTATAAAGTTATCCCCCGTGAAAATGCCGATGCCGGCCTGCCGGTGGCGGTGATGTTTTGCGACAGCAAGGGCATGTTGCGAGACCGCATCGTGGCGCTGCGCAACGCCAATATCTACGCGGCCCATTTCTATCGCCATCTGGTCAGTAATACCCGTATCGTTTCTGAATCTGACGGTGAGATTAAAGCAGTGACCAATTACGCGGTGTTTCAGACTCTGCTCGACGGCGAAACCAAGGTTTATAACGTCGGTAAGTACGAGGACACCCTGGTACGCGAGAACGGCAAGCTGCTGTTTAAGGAAAAGCTCTGCATCTTTGATACCTATCGTATTCAAACCCTGATGGTGACCCCCATCTGATTGATTGGTTTTCACATAAAACCAGGTAGTCCCCCTGTGGCTACACCGGAATAAATAACTGAGTGAGAAGATTATGGACGCAAGAGTAACTGGTGGTATGGACCTGAACTGGCCTGAACCCGGCGTATGTGATGCCGTGCCTTACGGCGTGTTTAATGAGCGCGAAGTTTACGACCGCGAGATGGAGCGCATCTACCAGGGGCCAACCTGGAATTTTCTAGGTTTAGCTGCTGAAGTGCCCAATGCCGGTGATTACAAAGCCACCTTTATTGGTGATATCCCGGTGGTGATGACCCGCGATGACGACGGCAAGATTTACGCCTGGGAGAATCGTTGCTCTCACCGCGGCGCGCTGGTCATTCGTGATAATTGCGGTACCTCCGACGGCAGCCACACCTGCGTGTACCACCAGTGGAGTTTTAACAACAAGGGTGATCTGATCGGTGTGCCTTTCCAGCGCGGACTAGCTGGTAACGGCGGTATGCCGAAAGACTTCGACAAAAAAGAATACCCAGTACGCAAGGTGCGAGTAGAGGATTACCATGGTGCTGTGTTTGGCACCTTTGACTGGGATCTGGAAGATGTTGACAGCTATTTGGGCGGTGACAGCGACGTTAATGGTCACGTTAAGCGGATATTAAAAGATCGGCCGCTAACAGTGCTCGGCCACTCCCGGCAGTATATTGATAGCAACTGGAAGTTTTACGCCGAGAATACCAAAGACCCCTACCACGCCAGCCTGTTGCATCTGTTTCATATGACCTTTGGGCTATACCGCTCATCGCAAACTGGTGGGGTGCGCATCTCCAACGACTGGAACAGCGTGCTGTTCTCCGAGTCTGGCACCGATAGTGACGAAGCGATGGAAGAGACTGACGATGCGCATCTGCGCACCTTTCAGTCCGACTATAGCCTGGAAGATATGTCGTTACTGGCGGGTCGAGCTGGCGAGTGGAATGACAACGTCACGCTGGTCATTCTCTCAATTATGCCTAGTCTGGTGATTCAGCAGATTCAGAACACCCTGGCGGTGCGGCAGATTCTGCCCAAGAGCGAAGGTGAGTTTGAGCTGGTCTGGACCTTCTTTGGTTACGAGGACGATGACGAAGAGCTAACTAATATTCGCCTCAAGCAGATCAACCTGATCGGCCCGGCGGGGATGATCTCCATGGAAGACGGCGAGTCCAGCGTGATCTGCCAGCAGGCGATTACGCGCAGTCGTGATGCCCGCAACGTGCTGCAGATGGGTGGTCGAACCCCAGAAGATCAGGACCACCTGGTGACCGAAACTACCATTCGTGGCTTCTGGAAAAAATACCGGGAATTGATGGCCTACTAAATCTGGTCGACCCTGGATCGATAGAAAACCGCTCTCAGCTCTACTGCGCTTATTCAAGTGCAGCAGTGCTGGGAGTTTTTTATGTTGGAGTCTAGCCGTTTCGGTTGGTGGGCTCTTTTCGGCTACCTCGATAAAGCAGTTGGCGGATTGCTCTCGCTGATTGTGAGAGGGGGTAAACAGGTCAGCCGAAAGCGGTATTCTTTACCGTGAACCTCTATAGTAATCAAACCCTGGTCGCATTTTGTGGGGCTGTTAGCTCCTTGCGCATTTGATGGCCTTTGCAGTTGGCGTTGATGTGAGCAGGGGGAGCTTGCGCTGGGGCACGAAGTACGACTGGTGTTTGATGCGGTGCCCGAATATGTGGTGCCGGCGGAAATATCTTTCGTCGCAGACGTTGCTCAGTTCACCCCGAAAATAGTCGAAACCGCAGAAGAGCGACAGAAGCTGATGTTTCGAGTCAAGGCGCGTATTCCGCAGGAACTGCTGCGCAAACATCTGCATCAGGTGAAAACTGGCTTGCCGGGAATGGCGTATGTGAGTCTTGATTCGCAACAGGCCTGGCCGGCAGAGTTACAGATTACGCTGCCGAAGTGACCGCGCAGGAATCAGTGACCGATGGCAGGGCCGATAGGCCTGGTGGCACCGCCCCTGCTTATGTTGCCAGCCTGCAGAATGTCAGCCTCCGATACGGCAAACGCGCTGGCCCAGGTCTGAGCAGGCGAGGCAGCGAGCCAGTCGCGTCGCGTTGCAGCAAATCACTCTGCAGATTTCGGCTGGTTCGGTGGCGGGGCTGATTGGGCCTGACGGGGTAGGAAAATCCAGTTTGCTGGCACTGATTGCCGGGGCTCGCGAGATACAGAGCGGCCGCGTTGAAGTGGTTGGTGGCAACATGGCTAGTGCAGGCTATCGACGCACGGTCTGCCCGCGTATTGCCTACATGCCGCAGGGGCTGGGTAAGAATCTTTATCCAAGGCTGTCGGTGTTCGAAAATATCGATTTTTTCGGTAGTCTGTTTGGTCAGTCAGTGAGTGATCGCAGCCAGCGTATCGCCGCACTGGCAGCAGGCACCGGCCTTACCCCTTTTATGAGCCGCCCTGTTGGCAAGCTGTCCGGTGGCATGAAACAGAAGCTGGGGCTCTGCTGTGCGCTGATTCACGACTCCGATCTGCTGATTCTTGATGAGCCGACCAACGGAATTGACCCGCTATCGAGGCGTCAATTCTGGCAGTTGGTGGATGATATTCGCCGTCAGCGGCCGAAGTTGAGTGTGTTGGTAGCCACTGCCAATATGGAAGAGGCCGCCGGCTTCGACTGGCTGGTGGCGATGGATGATGCCCGTGTGCTGGCTAGCGGAACCGTGTCGGACCTGCTGCAGCAAACAGCTACTGAAACACTGCAACAGGCTTTTGTTGCCCTGCTACCCGAGGCTAAGCGCAGGCTGCATCAGCAGGTAGAAATTCCGCCCAGTATGATCACCGATGGTAGTCAAGCAGCCATTGAAGCCAACGGGCTATCCATTCGGTTTGGCGATTTCGTCGCCGTGGACAACGTCAGTTTTAAGATTGATCGCGGGGAGATTTTTGGGTTCGTTGGCTCTAATGGCTGCGGCAAGACCACAACCATGAAAATGCTCACCGGACTGCTGGCTCCCAGCGAGGGGGCAGCGCGCCTGTTCGGTGAGCCGATTGACCCTCATGACCTGGCTACCCGGTGCCGGGTAGGCTATATGTCGCAATCTTTTTCGCTCTACAGCGAACTGACGGTCAGCCAGAATCTGATCCTGCACGCGCGGCTGTTTCATGTGCCGGCGGAACAGGTCGCTAGACGAGTCGAGCAGATGGTCGAGCGGTTTGGGCTGCGGGGGGTTTCTGATCAGCTGCCTGCCGGTCTGCCGCTGGGCATTCGGCAGCGGCTGTCGTTGGCCGTGGCGATGATTCACCAGCCGGAAATTCTAATCCTCGACGAGAGCCGACTTCGGGCGTTGACCCGGTGGCTCGTGACGCCTTCTGGCACCTGCTCGGCGAGTTGTCCAGAGACGATGGCGTGACCGTTTTTATTTCCACCCACTTTATGGATGAGGCCGAGCGCTGTGATCGTCTGGCACTGATGCACGCCGGTCGGGTGCTGGCGATCAATACCCCTGCTGGTTTGATCAGCGAAGCCGATGCCGACAATCTTGAAGAAGCCTTTATTGGCTATGCAGCGGGCTGCAGCGCTCAGTGATAGCGAAGAGGGTGGCCAGCTTCACCCCGGCTGTGATGAGGTATCCGCATTAATCAGCACTCAAGAAGGCGCAGTCGGCCGACGACGGAAGATCGCTCGCCGCTGTCCGAGCGTCTGCGCAGTGCGTTTTACCCGCCTTACTTTCTGGTGCCCGAGCTGATCAGGCCGGACGAAATGGACACGCGGATGGATATCGGCCTCGATACTTTTGCGATCAATATTCCGGCAGGTTTCCAGCGTGACCTGCTTGCTGGTCGCCGCCCTCAAATTCAGGTTAACGTTGACGCCACCCGCATGAGCCAGGCGTTTGTGGGGGCGGGCCACATCCGCGCCATCATCGACGCCGAGGTGCGCGCCTTTATGCTGCGCTATCGAGAACTGCGCCAGCTGCCGGTTGAGTTAGAGCTGCGCATGCGCTTTAACCCGCAGCTCGAAAAATCCTGGTTTGGTTCGATCATGGAGGTGATTAACAAGGTCACCATGCTGGCTATCGTGCTCACCGGTGCCGCACTGATTCGTGAGCGCGAACATGGCACTATCGAACATCTGCTGGTGATGCCGGTTACGCCGTTTCAGATCATGGCCAGCAAAGTCTGGGCGAAGGCTCTGGTGGTGTTAGTGGCGACCGTCATCTCGCTGCTGGTGGTGGTGAAAGGGATTCTGGCCGTGCCGCTGCAGGGTTCGTTGTTGCTGTTTTTATGCGGCACGCTGCTGCACCTGTTTGCAGCCACTTCGCTGGGTATTCTGTTGGCGACCCTGGCCCGGTCAATGCCGCAATTTGGTTTGCTGATAATGCTGGTGTTGCTGCCATTGCAGATGTTATCGGGCGCTACCACGCCCCGCGAAAGCATGCCAGATATCGTCCAGCAAATAATGCTGGTCGCACCCAACACTCACTTCGTCTCGTTGGCTCAGGCAATACTGTATCGGGGTGCGGGCCTGGCGATAGTCTGGCCGCAATTCGTTATGCTTGGGTTGATCGGCATCGCGTTATTTCTCCTCACACTGATACGATTTCGTAAGACGATTAGCGCGATGGCTTAGGAACACGGGGAGTTCAACGCAAACGACTTATCCATTGTGGTGGCGCCAGGCCTCTGGCGTCATGCGTGCTTTCCAGGCCACTAACCGTTTTTGCGAGTTAACAGTTGCCAGCTGTTTTGATCCGGAGAAAAGTCCGCAACTTTCTCCTGGCGCAGTTTATCGAGGTGCGCTTGCAAAGAAAGTAACGCTGCGCCGTGGAGAACCTCCGGCACGTCGTCATAAACGTTGAGTACCAGTTGGTCTATTGCTACGGGCCCGAGCGCTTGCAGGCCGGCAATTACTTTCTGCTCGCGGCGGCCCCGATGATCGATCATCGATTGAAAGAAGCGGGCCGGGCTTTCGATGAGTCGGCCATGAGCCGGGGCGATAGCATCAATCTGCTCGTTCTTTAGTCGTTCGAGTGACGCCATATAATCAGCCATATCACCATCGGGCGGTGCTATCACCACGGTCGACCCATCCATCACCATGTCGCCGGCGAAAAGCCAGTTGGGCTCATTCAGTCGGTAACAGAGGTGATTAGCCACGTGACCGGGGGTGTGCATCACCTCAATCGAGTATTCATCAGTTGTTACCCTGTCACCCTCAGCCAGTGGCTGATCCAGTTTGAACGTTTCGTCGTAAATTGTGGACAGCTCGATGGGTGACCCCAGCAACGGTGCGCCAGTTAGCTGCTTTAGTAGCTTCGCCGCTGGCGAATGGTCCGGGTGAGTATGAGTAACCAGAATCTGGTGGAGCGCACCGTCGCAATAATCGGCGATTCGCTGCACGTGCTCCACGTCCGGTGGGCCCGGATCGATTACCGTGATCTGCTTGTTGCCAATCAAAAAACAGTTGGTACCGGGCCCGGTCATCATGCCCGGATTGGGGGCAGTAATTCGCCTCACCAGGGGTGCCAGCTGCACTACGCGCAAAGGGTTGAATTCCTGACGAACCTCCGCGGTCATAAACGGCAGATTGTCGATTCCGGAGAGATTATCCACCGCCCATTGCTCCGCGCAGCCGGTCGCCTATTTTAACCTCGACCTCCCCTTCGGGTAGCGGGATCCGTACTCGTTCCGGCTTCCCGGCATCGTTCAGAATAATTTCAGGACAGATCGACGGTATATCTGTCCGCTTCGCTGCTTCGTTTAACAGCACTTCTACAGAATCGAAACCGCACAGGCTCTTCAGCGTGTATTCCGTTGCAGGCACCAGTTTAATCTCGCCGCTCTCGCCTGCAGTCAAAGCCTTTTCCGGCGTAATCCAGCGACCACTCACTGCTTCAAAGCCGTCATGCAGCGGTGTCTGCCTGGTGGGCGCCGCGCAGAGAAAAAAGCAGGTATCAAAACGCCGAGGCATGCCGGTGGGCGTGATCCAGCGGGAAAAGTAGACCAGTCGATCCACCGGTAACGTCACCTGCATCGACCCGCAAAACTCAGAAAATGAAACTTTTCGATCATTAAGCGCCTGGCGACCGGCGTCGAACGACTCATTAACCCTAGCGTCGTCAAAAGAGAGCAGTACCCCGTCCTGTTCGCCAATCAGCACCCCAGCCTCTTCAAAGCATTCGCGAATTGCCGCCACCCAAAAGCCTAACCCGCCATGAGCGCGCCCAACTCGGCCACTGGCCACCGCATCGCTCAAACCGGTGGTAAGTTGCTCTAACTGCTCATGGCTGTCTTCGTCATCCACCGCGCCGCCGGGAAACACAAACACGCCGCCGACAAACTCAGATTTAACATTGCGCTCAAGCATAAATAGCTCAGGCCCATCATCGCTATCTCGCAATAATATGACGGTAGACGCATCTCGAATGGGGGTATCGCCAGCCAAAATTTCCTCCAGAGTGCTCATTGGTTAGAGATTCAACAGATCCGCCAATATACAGCTAAACCAGTTGCCTGGCCGGACTGACCCCTGAATGCCGCCGAGCTTGTGGATAGATTATTCAGCAAGGGTCAGTGACCAGCACCACTCGCGGCGCAACCCCCATTTACCGACCACCCGGCTCACAACTATCGCATTGCACCCGTAGTAGGTCGCGTTGTTTCAATGGTTGTAGATGCCCGTTAAAAAGATCGGTCAAATAGTCATCG
>QNFC01000084.1 GCA_003645395.1 Gammaproteobacteria bacterium | reverse complement strand
TTTTCGGTCAACCGGGAAATCTACAACACCCCTGAGCTCTATGACCTGGAGATGGAATACATCTTCGAGGCCAACTGGGTATTCCTCTGTCACGAGTCCCAGGTTCCTGAGCCCAACGACTTTTACACGACCTTTATGGGCCGCCAGCCAGTGGTTGTTACCCGCGACAACGACGGTGAACTCAACGCCTTTATTAATGCTTGTTCACATAAAGGTTCGAAGATCTGTCTGACCCGCCAAGGCAATACCAAATTCCACACCTGCACCTACCACGGCTGGGTGTTCGATAATCAGGGCAACTGTGTATCGGTAAAAGACCGCGAAGATGCCGGCTACAGCGAGGCCTTTGCCGCCCAGGACTTTGGACTAAAAAAGGTGCCTAAACTGGCTGAATATCGCGGCTGGATTTTTGGCAGTCTCGAAGCCAACGTGGTGCCCCTGGAAGAGCACCTCGGCGATACCCGGGTGTTTATTGACCTCCTGGTCGATCAGGCAGAAGACGGTATGGAGCTGATTCCCGGCATGTCGAGCTACACCTTCAACGGCAACTGGAAGTTTCAGATTGAGAATTGCCTCGACGGTTATCACCTGAATGTTGCCCACAAGGGCTTCCTGGAAATTACCAACCAGCGCATAAAGCGGTTAGGCGACAAATATACCGGTCCCGACATCGAGGCGATGTTTGCCTCCCACCTGAAGACCGGTAGCTTTGGCTGGAAACAGGGCCACGCGATGTTTTTTAGTGAAAATCCGGCACCTGAGTTTCGTCCGCTCTGGCCTGAACGGGAAAAGCTCACGGAACGGTTCGGCGCCGCCAAAACCGACTGGATGATCCGCTACGGCCGCAACTTAACTGTGTTCCCCAATTTACAGTGCACTGATAACGCGGTAATTGGCCAGTTTCGGGTGTTGCGCCCATTAGCCCACAATAAAACTGAAATGCAGATTTATTGCTGGGTGCCCAGGGGCGAATCCGCCGCTGCCCGCCAACAGCGCTTGCGCACCTACGAAGATTTTTTTGACATCGCCGGCACCGGCACACCGGATGACGTCGCCGCCTATATGAATTGTCAGGAAGGAGCCGAAGGCCGCCTGGCTCAATGGCAACTGGGCTACGGCCGCGGTCAAACAGCCATGGTCCAGGGCGCCAACGACCTGGCTAAGGAATTGGACCTAAACCCGGCAACCTCAACCATGGGGCCACTGACCATGTCTGATGAGACCCTTTTTCACGGTAGTTATAAGGCCTGGGTCGAACAGATGCAGGCGGGTCACGATCGGGCACTGGCTAAAAGCAAACAGGCAGGGAGCTGAATCATGGAACAGCAACAAGCTTTAGAAATTGGCCGCGACGTTATTTATCGTGAAGCAGATTTGCTTGATCGCTGGGAATGGCAGGCTTGGAGTGAGCTCTATACGGTCGAGTGTGAGTTCTGGTGCCCGGCCTGGATCAGCGAGATCAAAATCGGCGATGATCCCGCAAAGACCCTGTCACATTTTTATATGACCACACGTGTGGCGTTGCAAGATCGCACCTGGCGTATTGAATCCGGCGTGGCCCCGTTTGCGGTACCGGTACCGCGTACCTGTCACGTAATCAGCAACGTCTACGTTGAAAGCAATGACGACACGAGCATGGTGCTGCGTAGCCATTGGCACTGCATGACCTACGCCCGCCAGGCCACCAGCTCGGTATACGGTTTTTATGATCACCACCTGATTAAAGAAGGTGATCGCTGGATGATTAAGAAAAAGCAGATCACCCTGCTAAATGATCATCTGGAAATGCCCATCGACGTCAACACCGTTTAACGAACTAGAATCGAAAAAACCCTGAGGAGGATTTAACAATGGCTGAACAAGACCCAAGAATGAAGAAGGCGATGGGAATGCTCGACGCCATCGAGGACGCGGATGCCGCCGATGAGGTGGTCGCTGTCCTTCAGGAACTGGCACCGGATTACACCAAATCCACCGTTGGCTACGCCTTTGGCGATGTTTATGCACGCACCGACCAACTCGGCCTGCGTGAACGGGAAATTGCCACCATTGCCATGCTCGCGGCCATCGGGACTGCTTACCCGCAACTCAAGGTGCATATCCGCGCCGGCTTAAAGGTCGGTCTGACCAAAGAAGAAATCGTCGAGGTCATCTCCCATGTGGGGGTTTATGCCGGCTTTCCCGCCGCCTGCAACGCCTTTTTTGCGATGAAAGAATCACTCAACGAAAAAGCCGCCGGGGCCGCTAAACGAGCGGCTGAGTAACCTTTACCCCGGCCATGCGCCGGGGTTTTTTTTGGATAGGAGAAAAACATGGCTGACTTGCCAAGTATCGGTTTTATCGGCCTCGGGGCCATGGGAAATCCAATGTCTGGCCACCTGGTTGCAGGCGGATGCCAGGTAAGCGGGTTTGACATTGATGCCGGCAACATGGCCAAAGCGGTCGGTCGCGGCGTCACTCAGGCGACCTCTGCCAGCGAAGTCGGCAGCAACGCAGAAATCGTCCAGCTTTGTCTGCCAAGCATGGCCGTAGTCGAATTGACCATCGACGCATTGCTAACAACCCTGCAACCCGGTTCAATCATTGTCGATCACAGCACCATTAGTCCCGACCTGGCGGAATCGCTGGAAACTAAATGTGCCGCCAAACAGATCACCTTTCTGGATGCACCCTTAAGCGGCGCAACCCAGGGGGCAGAGGCAGGCACCCTGGCGGTGATGGTTGGCGGTGATGAGGCAGCCTATCAACGTTGTCTGCCGCTATTCGAAATCATCGGCGATCATGTCTTTCACCTGGGGGCCGTCGGCAACGGTCAATGCATGAAACTCTGCCAGAACCTGATCCTGGTCTCGACCCTCACCGGGCTGCTGGAATCGCGTCAGCTCGCCGAGAGCGTCGGTGTCGATACCGCTAAATTTCTCGATGTAATGGACGCCTGTTTAGCCCCCAAAGGGGTGCTCGCCATTACTCGGCCAAAACTGGTAGACGGCACTATCGACAACACCATTAACGGTATCGAAATGATCACCAAGGACATCACCCTGGTGCGCAAACTCGCCGAGAAAAACGGCCAGCACCTGCCGGTAATGAATAAGGTACAGTCGATGTTCGCCAAGGCAAACGAATCGGGCTATTCCGCCTATGACCTGTTTGCCTGGCCAGAACTACTCAAATCTGGATTGTTTGACGAGTTTTAATTAGCAGAAGCAAACAACTCGTTCCCACGGTCCTCCGTGGGAACGAGAAATATTCGGCCATTAAGGCTGTAAGCGCGACGACCGTCGCGACCAGGTCGCGGCTAAAGCCACTCCTGCAGCCCCCTGAACCCGCTCTCACTCAATCCGTCGTCGGTGGTTTATCCGCTTTAACCCCACCGACAATCCGCTGCCCATCGGCGGCAACCTGACTCGGTTTCAACCAGAGCCCGCCTTGACTAACGGCCTGCCAGCCCCACCGCAACCACCCGATCAGCGCATTGGCAAGCCAGAGCGACCAGATCAGCATCGCTAGCCGGTAAACCCAGATGGGCAATGAAATCACCCATGCGCTAGGCAGGCTGGCGACACTGATATCCTGATACCAGCGCAGCAGGTGGCGGCTCGAACCATTGCCGACCACCCCCATGTCTGGCTGGGCCAGCAGGCCAAACGGAATAGTGCCCAATAACGCCCCGAGCGCGGCCAGACTAAGCAGTGCCAATCCCAGCTGAATCAGGTTGAACTGCCTGGCACTATATCGCGCTGGATTAACCTGCTCCCGCCAACCAAGCAGGAACAACCAGGCCACTACGATTATTGCGGCGGGAAAGGTTCCGGTGCTCATTCCCAGTCCCAGCAACATCCAGTGACGAGATTTTAGTGGCGGACGGCCTGCCCGCCCCCCCAATCGACCCAGACCAAACGCCACCAGCAAAATTACCACCAACACGCCCCAGTAAAGCAGAGCCGGACCGATCTGCGGACCACCCAGAAACAGCAGCCAGCGATCGCGGGGCAACGCCAGGGTCAGGTCGATATTGCTGCTAGCAGAGCCAAGGTCGACCGCCGGAGTTTCGGTCCACCAGCTGCGCGCCTGTTCCTGACTCCAGCGCACCTCTACCTGATGACTGCCCGGGCTGATCGGCAGCTGCGGCCGTGCCTGTTGCTCACTAATCGGTTGTTCTCGACCGTCAAGCTTGATCATTTCCAGCCGGGCACCGGCGGGTAGCTGCAATGGATACTCGACACCCTTGCTGGCACGCAGATTAATCGCCATGGTGGTTTCTGACTGACGCCGACCGGAGACATGCTTCAATCCCACCCCATCAATGGTCAGGGCCTCGCCAGCCATGCCTGCCGGTCGAATGATACGAAAACTGAGCTGCTCGCCAGGCCAGGGCCGCCACTGCGGTCGCCATGGTCCCAAGACCTGCCCGCTCTGCTGTTTTATCGGCGGAATCGGCTCAATACCGTCGCGACCAACCGGCTCGGCATGCCAGATGGGGCTGGAGTTGATACTCCAGGACTCTACCCAGCGTGGATCATCCGTTGCCTGCAGCGTCAATAAATCGGTTTTTGCCAGGGTGGAACGCCAATGGCGCGACGACTGCCCAGGTGCCAGTGTCACCGCAACCTTGCCATCCTCTACCGGTAACCCGGCTGAGGTTAGAGACTCGCCATCAAGCAGGGGGATCTGCACATTGATGGCGCCGCTTGTCGGGGCTATCCGCCGCACGTCAGTGGTCACGTACCAGTCAAGGCCGAGCTCGATGGTGCGCTCTACTTTGACAAACGGGGCGATATAGGTCGCCGCCATGGTCGCTTCCCTGCCTGGATCAACCGCTGCCAGGGAACTCTTTTTGGCCCGTCGCCGTTGCAATCCAAGGGAATTGCCGGGCAGTTGTCCATCGACCAGCCCCGCTGCCTGCCAACCCTGCAGTTGCACCGCAAGGTTATGAGGCCGTAGGGGGAAATTCAGCTGCAGATTATCTTTGCCAATTAAACGCCCGCTCAGCACCACTCGGTGACTACCGGCGGTTAACACGATTCGTAGCTGATCGCCGACCCGCTGCACCGCCGTTGCCGGCTTACCATCGACACTCAGATTACTGACCCACCAACCCCCGTCACCCACGGCGGGCAGTGGAATGAGCAGCTCATCGTGGCTATCTACCCAGAGATCAACCCGCAACCGCTGCTCATCAACTGTGACTTTGCTGCGCGTGATCACCGCGCAACTCGGCAAACACTCGGGTGCTTCGAGCAGTCGTTGCTCAAGCTCGCCGAGTAGTTCCGGCGAGGGCCACTGGGCAAGTGCCTGACCTGCCGGCATCGCCAGTAACGTTAGCCCGGCCAGTAGCGCCAGGCCGCTAGCAACCGGTGCGGTATTAAATTTGGGTAACCGCCAACCGCCGCCTCGCCGATAACGGATGCCAGCCAACGCCAATAGCAGCAAGGTCAGCAACAGTACGCGGCTGAAGGCCAACAACGAATTTAGCCACGGCGGCAGCAGATAAAGCCCCATTGGTTGATCGGCGGTGACCGGTCCGCTCCAGCTCAACTGAAATTGATGCCAGCGCCAGCCAGGCACACCCGGACCGGTCTGGGTGGCTATGTCCGGGTCCAGGGCCGCCATCGCTTTACGCTTGACCGGCCCATAGCTAGCGCTACGACCCGGTGAGGAGGGCCGAACTGCTTCATCAAAGACCATCTCTACAGGCTCCTCGGACAGCAGCTTGCCATCGGGCATGATCCGTGATTCCGCCCCCCCTTGCGTGTTCGGTCGGTTCCGATCTAGTTGTGGCTGATAGACCTGCTGCCAGGGGCGCTCCAGCTGAGGGTAGATGCCCTGACGAATCTGACCGACGCTAAACGGCAGAATGATTAGCACCAGCGCCAACACGCTCAACCAGCGGTAGCGATCCAGAACCCCTCTAAATCGGCCGGTCGGCATGACTGGCAACAGGGCCATCACCGCCAGCAAATTTAACCAGCCAAATAGAGGACTACCGGATTCACCATGGGTGATCACCAGAGTGACTAACGCCAGCAGGCCGGTGCCTGCGCCACACAGTCGTAGCGCTGTCAGGGAAATAATCAACAGCAGAAATATGTCCCACAAATCCCAGCTACCGAGCCAGGTGGCGGTGGCGCGATCGACACCAGTGGCAGTAAACAGCCGCCACCCCGGCGGCAGGTGTAATGTAATCGCCGCCTGGTCAAAATCGTTCAGCCAGCCTACGGCAGGAACATCGAGCTGCCTCGGCAAACGACTAACGGCATTGATCCTCACCTGCCGCTGGCGAATCTCGACCCCGGCAGACGCCGATTCAGCACGTAGGGTAATCAGCTGCGGCTGGCCGTTCACCGCAACCCGGCCAAGCTGATAATCTGGCCCCATTTCCAGGCGCCAGTCACGATTCATCACGCCGCTGATCTGGTCTTCCAGGGTATAACCATCACCTGAAAAATCGAGCCACATCTGCCTTTTTAGCTTTAGCTGGTTCCGCGCCGGCTGCGGATCGCCGCGCCGCTGTTCGACCAGCCGCAAAGTATCGGTGCCTATCATCCGGTAGGCATTCCAGTTGCGCCACTCCGGTGGCAACCGGGTTTGTTGCGGATCAATGGTAGCCACCCCTTCCACCTGAAGCGTCCGCAGCGCCAGGTCAGGCGCTACCACCCAGAGTTCCTGCTGCGCCCAGAGCCCTTCAGAGGCAGGCATAGAGAGTTGCGTGAGGGTGTCAGCATGATGACTGAGCACCTCTATCGTCCAGCTGCCCGGACGCAACTGCACCCGTAAACGGCCGTCGGCCTCCAGCTTTGCCGGCAACGGACTATTGATTGAAATGGGCGAAAACCCCTCCAGCAGCAGCTGACCAAATAGCTGTTCGCGGTTGCGTCCGGCAACCTCCAGCTCCACCCGCGTGGTGACAACCAGCGGCACGCCATCCTGCAGTTTGCGGAATACCCTTAAGTTGACGCTGTCTGCCTGCGGCTGATGACCGGTCTGATCACCTTTCTGGCCGGGTTTATCTCCTAACCAGAGCCGACCCTGAGCATCCACCTGTGGATGGGCCTGCTGTTCACCGTCAACGCTCAGACTGACCAGGCCGGAACCGCCAGGAAGATCAATAAACTCCGGCTGCCGTTGCCAGTTGACCCTGCCCTGCAAAAGATATTTTCCCGC
>QNFC01000083.1 GCA_003645395.1 Gammaproteobacteria bacterium | reverse complement strand
CTAACCCAGGTCACGACTCCAGGTCGCGATGCGTCGAATCAATCAGGTACTCTATGCCGTAATCGCGAAACTGCTCGATCGAAAAATCGATAAACGCCCGAACTTTAGTGGGCAACAACCGACTACTCGGGTAAAGCAAATTTAGATCAATAGGGGAAAAACCCCACTCTGGCAACAGCACTTTTAACCTGCCAGCCTCAATATCCGGGCCACACATACGCGACGGCAATCGGCACACCCCCACGCCGGCCACCGTCGCATCGCGCATGATTTCAAGGTTATTCGCCGAGAGCCGTGGGTAGATTTTAATCACCCGGTTGCCGCCCGGACCTTTGAAATCCCAGTTACTACCGCTCTGTGGCGGGTTATATGAAATACAGTGGTGGTGAACCAGGTCTTCCGGCGTTGTCAGCGGCGGCGCCCCGTCCAGATAACCCGGACTGGCACAAACCACCCCGCGATCCGCACCGAGTTTACGGGCAATAAAAGTGGAATCCTGCAGAGTGCCAAACCGAAATGCCACGTCGATGCCCTCACCAATGATGTCCACCAGATTATCGGTGCAGACAATCTGCACGGTGACCTTGGGGTAGCGGCGCATGAACTCGGCCACCAGCCCGGGCAACGCCCCCGCAAAATTGACCGGCGCGGTGATCTTCAGTGGCCCCGACGGCTCTGCCTTGGCGTTGTTAATCGCCTCTTCCGCCTCCTGCGCCTCGGCCGCGATTCGCTGGCAATAGATAAAGTAGGTCTCACCGGCATCGGTGAGGTGCAGCGCGCGAGTGGTCCGCTGCAACAGACGTACACCGAGACGCTCCTCCAGCCGGGTAATCCGGCGGCTCAGGGTAGATTTGGGCTGGCCCAGCTTTTTTGCCGCACCGGTAAAACTACCTGCCTCGACCACACTGGCAAACACCAGCATCTCATTTAGATCCGCCATTTCCGGCCCCGAGTTATTGTTCCAAATATGCAATAGTAATTTAAATAATAGCTATCTAGTCTTTTATTTGGAACGCCCATAGCATAGACCCACTGAAATTAACCCAGCCGTCTTAATTCACGGCTACCCAGTAACTAGTGGAGAATGACATGGACAAAAAAAATCAGAGCTTTTGCAGCCCCAACATGGGTTCGGTTAGCGATCAATGTGCGTATTACCTCAACAATCGCGACCGGAAAACCCTCTCGGTTCTTAGTGGGATAGTCGCTGCCGGCATGGCCACTACCGCCTTCTTTCTCTATCACGCGGTACTAAACAGCAGCACCCTGGGTGGTGTGCCTTTTTAAGCTAGCTAAGCGGTTTCCCGGGGGCTAGCTAGCCCCGGGGTTATTTAGACTGTTTTTCGTAATCATGAAAGCGGTCGTACAACACCTGGGTGGCACCACGCTCATCCTGGGTGAGAACGTCCACCAGGCTGGCATCAACAATGATTTCATCATGCCGGTATATATGATTGACGTGAATAGCCGCCGCTACCTCGTCATCAACGCCGGAAACATTGACCGTCAGCGCGCCATCTTCTGCAGCGAGCATAGCGGAGGAAACCTCGTACAACGGGCTGTCTGAATCGATTTCATGTACCACGTTCCAGGTGAGTGACAGAATCGGTGCCACCGATTTACGCAGTTTCAGGTCAAGTAGCCGCACCAGGGACGAACCATCAGCGCCAATCACAGTGCGCACATAGGAGACACTAAAGTGCGCATCAAAAATACGACCGTCACGCTCGTTAGCGACCCGAAATATCAGCAGCCGCTGGTCACCCTCGCGCTTGATAACCGCTACTTTACTGAACAGCAACCGCGCCGTAGGGCGCGCAAATTTGGCAAACACCAGACCCGTGGCGACTGCAGTGATCAGCAGACTCAAAAGCATTTCAGCCGCGACCAGCACATGGCCATAACCGGTCGCCGGGGCGAGAGTGCCGTAACCGATGGTTGAGAGGGTTTGAATGCTGAAATTAAACGCATCAACCAGCGACGCCGGGCGGGCATTTTCAATGGTTCCCGGCACCGCCAGAAACAGTAGCGCAAAGCAAAATGCGCTACCAAAATAGACCAGGCTAATGGTTCCCAGCAGGCGTACCCAGCTACCCCGAATCAGCCAGTGATAAAGATCGCGCCGGCGGTGCAGGCCGACACGCTTGATCGGCGCGTTTCTACCCCAATCGCTTCGTTGGGGGGCGACTGGTTGAGGTTTCCCGGGTTTTTCGGAGGGGGTAGGGTCGCTCATCGGCTCTCCTGAATTTTAAATAACCTCAAAAACAGATTGCAGTGACCTGCAAACGTGACCTTATTTCTAATAGATCGTCCGATTTAAACATACTCACCGGCTGCCGCCCCGGAGGCCCAGGCCCATTGAAAATTAAAGCCGCCCAAATGGCCGGTCACATCAACGACCTCACCGACAAAAAAGAGTCCAGGCTGGGT
The DNA here is from genome assembly GCA_003645395.1 of Gammaproteobacteria bacterium. Classification (GTDB taxonomy): domain Bacteria; phylum Pseudomonadota; class Gammaproteobacteria; order Immundisolibacterales; family Immundisolibacteraceae; genus QNFC01. Next base: position 4,777 of record QNFC01000083.1, on the reverse strand, counting down.
TTTACTCTCCATAGTTTTTGACGACAGCGCGTCGGTGTTCACCCCGCCCAGAGTAACCTCCGCAGTGCGATAGCCCTCGGTACCTGCCGGCTTGAGCTGCCAGCAACCAAGGTTCCCGGCGATGCTATCTATTTCCGCATCAGGATAGTCAGCGAAAGGACGGTCGGCCCAGTCGGGCCAGAACCGAGCTTGCAACTCCAGGACCAGGCTCTTTGGCAGGCGTCGAAAAAGCAGCGTGCGCAATAGTGACCTGGGCTGATCCCGCTTCATCTCCAACAGCCACGCTGACAGGTCGGTGCCCGTTAACAGGTCAATGAAAATCGGTTGACCCTCTGACCAGTAACTGGATAACTGCAACATTGCCGGGCCGCTCAGCCCACGGTGGGTGAAGAGCATGTTTTCATTAAAACTCTGCTGCCCGGTAGTGGCGCTCACCTCCACGGCAATACCGGAGAGCCGATTAGTCATTTCATTGATTTGACCACTAAAGGTGAAAGGCACCAACCCGGCCCGGGTCGGTAATACCTCAAACCCAAATTGTCGGGCAAGCTCGTAGCCAAACCCACTACCGCCGAGGGTCGGAATGGACAGGCCACCGGTGGCCACCACCACCGAGTCGGCGCGATACTCACCGCGACTGGTGACCAGCTTAAACCTCGATTCGGGTTTATCGCCAGCCTCGGCGACTACTGACTCGACCTCACAATGGGTCAGTAAGTTCACCCCCACCTGCTGGCACTCGCTCACCAGCATCGCCAGAATCTGTTTGGACGAATCATCGCAAAACAGCTCACCGTGTTTGCGCTCGTGATAAGCAATGCCGTGCTTTTCCACCAGGGCAATAAAGTCCCACTGGGTAAAACGGCTCAGCGCCGATTTGACAAAATGGGGATTACTGCAGAGGAAATTTTCTGGCTCGACGAAGAGGTTGGTGAAGTTGCAGCGGCCGCCGCCGGACATGAGGATTTTTTTGCCTAATTTGTTACTGCCTTCCAGCACCAACACCTTGCGACCACGACCACCAGCGGTGAGCGCGCACATTAGGCCGGCGGCACCGCCACCGATAATAATTACGTCGTAATGACCCACTTTTTCCTGCATACGGGATGGCTACTAGTAGTTGAGACGCAAAAAAGGCCCACTGCCTTCCAGCAGTGGGCCTTTTTAACAGAAAAACTAGCTAATCTGCTTCAGTTAAGTGAAAGCCTGCGTCCTTTTCTACCAAAGGCCGTAATCCCAAGACCAAATACCAACAACGCCGTGGTCGTGGGTTCTGGAACAGCATGCACGTCAATCGCGCTGATATAGAACTCAATGTTGGTGTAAGTAATATCAAACGCGGTATTAGCGGCCACAAACCAGTTCCCCGCGCCGGTAGCATAAGCCCCTGCCAGGTCGATTCTCAGATCCGAACCACCACTATGATCTCCTTTAATAGCGCTGTAATCCGTTCCAGCAATGTTAATCAAATCCCCATCACTATAGCCACCATCGTGATTATTATTGGTCCACAAATTATCAATAATCACGTCTTCACTAAAGATAAAACGCACAAACTCATCGGTCGTTACATTGTCATCACTACCGGGGTCACATTGTGCGGAACCAGTAATGTCTTTACAGGATCCCAACCCAGCATTTCCTGCATCCAGGTAGGCGAATTGCTGGTTATCATCATCATTGGTTGCATGCCCGGTAATGGTCATGGTTACTCCGCCGATGTTTATAGATAGCGGGTCATACCCCTGTTCACCATGGGTATTATCTGCCATTTCAATAAAATCAATCAGCGCTGCATTAGCGTGACTCACGCCAAATAGAAGCGCTGTCGCGGCCAACATCCTTTTTAAATCTATCATTTTCATCATCGTAATCTCCTGTTGATAAAGGTCACTACTTGATTCAGCAATCAGCAATCCCAAGTACCGTTTCGGAGCATTAGCGGCAATTTCGATGCTATGAAAAAAGAAGCCACAACCTCCTTGCAAGAAGAAGAGCAAGCTTCATGCCACTCGATGAAAAAGCTATTTATTGTTTAAACACTGACAATTTATTACAAAGATTATTATGACTTTGATAACGAACGAAACCCCTTCCCGAGGTTAAAACCACAACATCGTTGAAATCTCAACAGAATTATGGAAAATTTCAACAGCATCGATAAATCAACTTCCCTCAGATAAAACGCCGACTTCGCAAAACGTCGCCCCGATTCACAGCCCACATTCACTCAGAGCCAGATCTCTTTATCCTGTGCCGCAGATTCCAGCACGGCGAGACAGCACCGCAAAGTTTCTCGTGCCCAGCAACCACCGTGAATCGGTGTGACTCGAAGGTTTATCGCCGAATTGAGCTCGTCCATTACTTCGCACCAACCGGGTATAACGGCTGCCGGCGTAGGCAGTACGATCTCTGACTGACCCTCCCCGGTATAGACATAAATGCCATTTTTTGACGCCTTTAGATCCCCACCTTCGCAACTAGCAACCATCACCCCAAAGTGCGGCTGGTGTTGAGTACCCTCGCCTAGCGCTAGTGGCAAGGGCGCACCATAGCCCGATTGCTGGCGTATTACCGCCTCTTCAGCCTCGCTTGAAACTCGGGCCAAATTCCGCCGAGCCCCCCCCCAACCACCTGGGGGTTTATCCCGCCCGCCTTCGCCAACCCAATCGTGAAGTTCATCACTATCGAAATGGTCATAGCCACTGTAAACCACCGTCGCGGAAACCCCATTCTCGAAAGTTAAAAAGGCCTGATAAGCCCCCTCGGTTGGACGACTGGCATCCCATCGACCGGTGACGGCGCGCACGCTGCGTACTGGGCTGTTGGCCAACAATCGCAAGGTATCGATCTGGTGCGGCACCTGATTAAAGATAATTCCGCCGCCAAGTGAGGTATCGAGTTCTTCAGGTCGTCGTGGCCGATAGAGAAAATTGGTGTAGTTAAAGCTATTAATCATCCTCAGTGGGCCGATATCGCCGCTGGCAATCACCGCGGCCATGCGGGTTACCGCCGGATCAAAACTGTGGGTATGGCCCACCACCAACTGCACTCCATTAGTCTCTACCGCCGCAACAATTTCGTCACAATCGACAAGGGTAAGCGCCAGCGGCTTTTCCACCACAACATGTTTACCAGCCTGCGCAGCCAATACCGCTTGTTCGCGGTGGAATTGGTGCGGAGTGGCGATATAAACCGCGTCCAGCTCCGGCAGTGCCAGCAGTTCAGCCAGGTCAGTCGTAGTAAATGCATCGAAATGAGCAGCGAAAGCGGCCAATGCCTCGGGATTCAAGTCACAGGCCCCGACCAGCTGCACCGCGGGGTGATGGCGCAGGTTGTGGGTCATGATGCTGCCCGCCAGCCCCAGACCAACAATGCCCAGACGCAGGGGTGGGAAGTCGGCTTTAGACTCCGCCAAGGGCTAAACCTCAGCCTTTGAATCAGCCTCAGCGGAATCCTCAAGCAGCGACTCTAGCGTGGCGCAGGTAGACAACCTCTGCCCTGGTGACCGTCGATGGTAGAGGTCTCCCTGCTGCGGCAGCGTGGGCTCCTCGCCTTTTTGTAACGCTTTGGCCGCCTGAATCATCCGCCGCCGCAAAGTTACTCCCGGCAGATCGGTGGCCACCAGGTGTTCGCGGGTTCGGTCCACCAGGCCGCCGACGGGTACTCCATCTGCACTGGGCATGTTTTCCTGCACGCTGCGGTCCTGTTCATTCGCCCCATAAATGCCGGTGAAGTTGATGCCCTGCTGTACCTCGCGATCGAGCAGGTAGTTACTCTCCCGATTTGCGGTGGGTAAGAATGTGTCAAGGACGTAGCCGTCAGGCAGCTGAAACACGCCTTTTTCGAGCCGTGGCGGGAACGCCACGCCGGTTTCAATACTGGCTACTTCCGCTTCGGTAAGCGCACGCTCACCGTGGTAGGCGAAGGCAAAACAGGTGGTGTGGTAATCGTCAATTGGCACCCAAACCCGACCGCCCTGGGGCCAGCCGGGGTTACCCACCAAGCTGTAAGTGGGCATCATCCATTGCGACATCATCCAGTGATACTGGTCGGTATCCGGGCTCCGCCGGCGGGCGCCGGTGATAAACCCATAGTCAGTCTCTTTAACCTCAATCTGCGGCGCGCCATCAAACTGAGCCGCCTCAATGACTTCCTGCAGGTAATTCGGGAAATGACTCATGTCCTGCCAGCTGTGCAAAAAGGAGACGTGGGAGTTATCGAACTCACCCTCAACACCCTGGCACCAGTTAGTGCGCTGCAGCCAGCGACTCAGGTGGCGTTGATCATCGTTCACCCGAGCCCATTCTAGCTGTGGTAGTTGCGGGGTTAACTCCTCTGGCCCCATGTAAATCCAGATCACGCCACCCCACTCCTGGGTGGGATAGTGCTTGAGCTGAATTTCGTCTTTATAAGTATCGCCTGCAGGGGCGTTGGCCATCTCCACACAGCGGCCATTGATATCGAATTTCCAGCCATGGTAGGTACAGCGCAAGCCACAGGCCTCGTTACGACCAAAGTAGAGCGGCGCCAGTTTGTGGGCGCAGTAGGGCTCGATAATGCCCACATCGCCGTCGCTGTTACGAAACGCCAGCAGGTCCTCGCCGAGTATGCGCAACCGCACGGGATCGCCGTCGGCAACCAGCTCGCTGGCAATTACCGCCGGTAACCAGTAGCGCCGAAACAATTCGCCCATGGGGGTGCCCGGGCCAACCCGGCCGAGAAGTTCATTGTTAGCAGCTGAAAGCATAATTTAATTGTCCCGATTAAATAACTT
>QNFC01000082.1 GCA_003645395.1 Gammaproteobacteria bacterium | reverse complement strand
CTCTTCAGTCGCAGCACCAATATGCGGGCACATCACCAGATTATCGAGCTTGAGCAGTTCGGGATCCTGGGGTGGTTCCTGCTCGAATACATCCAGACCGGCACCGGCTATCTGACCGTCACGTAGCGCGCTGACCAGCGCCTGGTTATCGACCACTGGACCGCGAGCGGTATTAACAATGATGGCGGTCGGTTTCATTGACTTGAACTGTTCGGCACCGAGTAAATGGCGGGTTGAATCCAGTAACGGAACGTGCACGGTGACGTAATCAGCGGAGTTTAATAACTCATTAACATCTTCGACTTTGGTAACACCGTGCGCAGCCATGGCTGCGGCATCGACAAAGGGGTCAAAGCAGGCGACCTGCATTTCAAACGCCTCGGCGCGGCGGGCAACTTTTTTACCGATATTGCCAAATCCGACAATGGCCAGTTGTTTTCCGGCCAGTTCAAACCCGGTGAAGCGATCGCGATCCCAGCCTTCTGCGGCGCTCAGATAATTATGGGCCGCGACCAGATTACGCGACAGGGTCAGCATCAGCGCGAATACCAGCTCTGCTACCGAGGTAGTGTTGGCATCCGGGGTGTTACGGACAATGACATTTTTCTGTTTGGCGTAGTCGAGGTCGACTTTATCGAGACCGCTACCGGCACGGGCAACTATCTTTAACCGGCTGGCTTTATCCAGTACCGCCGGGGTCACCCGTGTGTAGGTTTTGATCATCAGCGCGTCGTATTGATCCACAATTTCAATCAACTCGTCTTCGCTGGTGGTGTCGCGACGATCGACCTCAAAATGCTGCTCCAGCATCGCGTAACCTTCCGGATCGAGTGTCTCGGTGACCAGTACTTTTTTCATTGTTAATCCTGTTCAGTAGTGAATAGCGCGCACTTCACATTTAGAGGGCGCACAGTGTACTCGCCAGTTCGATCCGATGAAATGACTGACGGACCTGAACCCACCGATTAGCCAAAAAAAATGCACCCTGGAGTTTTCTCCAGGGTGCATTCAATGAGTCGATGCACTTAATTTAGATAATTATCGAGCACTTTAATAATGCGATAACAGGCGGTGATGGTCGGCACTTCAAGACCCAGTTCTGCCGCCTTTTCAATGAAGGGTTTGATAATGAAATCGACCTCGGTCTTACGGCCGCGTAGAACGTCATCATGCATCGAGGTGGTGCCTTTATAACCACGCTCTTGCAGCTGCTTGCCCATGCCGAGCATGGTCTGCACGGCCTCTTCGTTGTCCTTAATTTCGTAAATTTGTTTAAGACGAGAGATCGGCGCATAAAAATTCTGCGGCTCATAGCCCTGCGCGGTGTAGACCGACAATAACTCACGAGCAATGGCCACGTAATGCTCAGCGCCTTCGCGCACCAGCAGGCCATCAACAAAATCCAGCTCGGTGTTACCCGCCAGGGTGGAAACGGCAAAGGTCGAGGCGTTACCAATCTGAGTGAGCTTTTCCCACAGCACCTGCTGAATGCAGTCCACTGCTTTGGCCACCAGGCCAGCCTTGTTGAAAGCAGCGGCCATCTCTTCAGCTCGTGGGCTGATGGTGCCATCGAGCTCACCAAAATAGGCGGTGCAATCGACGGTCATATGATTTTTAACTTTGCCCGGCTCTAGTAGCGCTCCGCCTTCGATGGTGGAAGCCCCCAGCACTTTAGCTGGGTCACCACACCACTTTGCCAGATCACCCTCTTTAACAATATTGTTCTGCACGGAGAAAAACACATCCGTCCGATCGATCAGGCTGGTGGCACCGGCCAGTGCCGCCGCCGTATCTTTGCTTTTTACCGCCAGGATCATGTAGTCAAAGTGACCCTCTGCTTCGTCAGCAGTGGCAACGCCACAAATATTCTCCGTAATCTGATGGTCACCCCGCAGTCCGGAAATATGCAGACCGTTTTTGTTAATCGCCTCGGCATGAGCCGGACGACAGATCAAGGTTACATCCACACCAGTCTGGGCCAGATAGCCCCCGATGACCGAACCAAGACCACCTGCTCCTAACACTACTACTCGCATCTCAAGCTCCCACTTAATTTATGGTTCAAACAGCGCAAACAAAAACGGCCCCGGTAATCAATTACCGGGGCCGTAATCTACATCACTAACTCTAAAACGAACTTAGGCAACACCTAACTCGATCAACTTAGCTTTAATTTCTTCACCACGTGCAGCACTTGGAGTAGCTACCGGTGCAAGACAAGGCCCGGCTTTCAGGCCAATGGCTTCGTACCAGTACTTCAGAGTACCCAGGGCACTGGCGTAAGTAGCGGTTGCGGCGATGGTCCAGAGGAATTCATCTTCGTAAAAATTACGCACCGGAGCCAGGGCTGCCCAGGCTGCACGCGACTCTTCATATTTACCTTCCTGACCAAGCCGAACGTAGTCGTTTACCAGGTGACGCTGTTTGCCGTAAAGGATGTAGGAGAGCTCACCCCAGAGCACCTGTCCGCCTTCACGCTGCTCTTCGCAGTACCAATATTCTGATGGGTCCATGATGATGAAGTCTTCGCGCATTTCGCGGCGCATTTTCAGGGTAACCGCACGATTCAGGTCACCCTGCTTAACACCGATGACGGTATCAATATCAGCCAGGCGAGCGGTCAGATCAAAACCAATGACCTTGCCGGAGACCGGTGTACGGTAGAGACAGATGGCCAGGTCAGAGCGATCGGTCATGTATTTAAAGTAATCAAAAATTTCCTGATCAGTACGCAGCTGCACGACCGGGTTGATCACTTCTGCACCGTTGTAACCGAGTTTTTCGACAAAGTGCATTTTGTCCAGCGCCTGATGCACGGAAGGGTCAAGGATGATGGTCCACAGATCCATACGGCCTTTGTTCTGGTCGGCAACAATTTCGTGGAAACGCATCCAGTCGCCCAGGTTGAGGTTCCAGCACTCGGAGACGAAGCCACCGACGACGATGGCATTAAGACCCATTTCGACGTAGGCCTCGATGTTGGAACGGATACCTGGTTCGTCAAAGGTGCCATCTTCGTTGAACGGGGTCAGCGGGCACATGTAAAAACCTTTTACATTCTCAAGCGCCCAAGCTTTGGCTTCACTACGGGTAAAATCCATTATTAAATACTCCTACGAGACCTAAGGATACTATTGAAAGTTAGCTATTAACCGTTCTGCTTACTGTTCGTGGAGGGAGCACGCCACATTGCTCAGGGCGCCTCTTCAATCCTTGCAGAGCTAAATCGCTAGTCGAAACATCGGCTTGACCGGCCGGCCAAGCTGACGGACGGCGGATTCTATAGCACTAACCTATGAGTGTAAATGAATGAGCGTTGCAGAAAACTGCCTGGGAAAATTTGACGCCGTTGTGAGTGGATTCTGGGTAACTAACCCTAAAATTAATTCGATATTTTCGGTATATTTGTTATTTTTGTCTTACCTGTTAATATCGCTTGATCTGGATTTTATGAAGCAATAAGTTTGCGGCCACCCTCTTAGAGAGCGAATGTATTGAAGCAGGTACCCACTAGACTGACCACCGGCCAGATCGCCAAGCTTTCCTCCGTCCATATCAACGTCGTCAAGAAGTGGATTGCTGATGGCCTGTTAAACGCCTATCGCCTGCCGGCGGGGCATTTCCGCATCGAGAAAAAAGAGTACCTTCGTTTTCTTAACGAAACTGGCATGCCGCTGCCAGACGAGTTGCGTGATCTCGACATGCCCAGAATTTTGATTATTGATGACGACCAGGATCAACTCGACCTGGTTGAGACGTTTCTCGATCCGCTGCAGTTTTCCGTCGAAACTGCCACGGATGGCCATCTCGGACTCATTCAGATCGGAGCGTTCAAACCAGACCTGGTGTTACTTGACATCAACATGCCCAGGGCCAACGGCTTCGACGTACTAGAAGCGCTGAAAAAACAGCAATCCAACCCGGAAATTATCATCGTAACCGGCGAGCGAAGTTCTACACTGACGTCCCAGCTCGCGATCTATTCGATCCGCGACATTCTCTATAAACCGTTTTCGCTCACCGATCTCAAAGAAGCCGTAGCGTTTTTACAGCCGGAGATATCCTGACCATGAAAAGCGCTCCAATGCAGGCAACGGTTCTGGTCGTTGATGATCACCTGCCAAATCGTGAAATCTGCGAAGAAATTCTGCGCGATGATTATTGCGTACTGTTAGCAAGTAACGGTGCCGAGGCACTGGAGGTCGCCGCCAAACAGTTGCCGGATGTGATTTTGATGGACCTAATGATGCCGGTAATGGATGGCATGACCGCGATCGCTCATCTAAAGGCAGACCCTGTTACGCAGGATATTCCGATTATTGTGATGTCGGCAAAAGGGGTGACCGACGATATCGTCCAGGGCCTGGAAATTGCCGAAGATTACATTGTCAAACCGTTCGAGCTTCGCGAACTACTCGCTCGTGTCCGTACTATGATCAGACTAAAACAGGCGCTGGATCAAACTCGACTAATGAATCAGCACCTGGAAGAGCTGGTTAAGAAGCGTACCGACCAACTTCTCGAGCAGGAAAAATTATCCATCGTAGGGCAGTTCGCTGCCGGCATTGTTCACAATCTGAGTGGTGCGCTGCAAAAAGTGATGGCCAGTCTGGAGTTGGCTCAATTCGACATCAAAGACCGCGATCAATACCTGAAAACTGCGCTGACAAGCTCGTTGGAAATGCGACAGATTGTCTCCACTATTCTTGACAAGGGTCGTAACGAGCAACGCCTCGATAAGGTTGAGCTATCACTCAATGATGTGATCATCAGCGCTCTGAGCTTCTGGGAAGCAGACCGACACTTCAAACATGAGGTGGAAAAGCAAATCGACCTTCAGCCCGATTTACCGAAGTTACACGTGGTTCACGCCCACTGGTCACAAAGTGTCGACAACCTGATTAAAAATGCCGTCGAGGCAATGCAATCCTGTGAAGAGCGACGGCTCTCTATAAAGACCCGCTATGATGGCAACCACATCAAGCTCACCGTCGGCGACACCGGGGCAGGAATGAGCGAAGAGACGCTGACCAATCTGTTCAATCCTTTCTATTCCACCAAAACCGAAGGTGGAGGAACTGGCCTGGGCCTGACGAGCCTGAAAGCACTGTTGGACCCTTATGGGGTAAAAATCAAGGTAGAGTCAACGCTCGGCGAGGGCAGTGCTTTCAGCTTAATTATCAACCCCGACCTGGTTAATTCCGGGGGTTACCATCCCGCATTACCCACTTCAGCTACTGTCGCTCAAGAATAAACGTTAATAACAGGACAATCCCGATGCACGATACCGCTCCACTAAAAATACTGCTGGTCGACGATGACCCCCATATCACGACGTTGTTCAAAGCCATCCTGGAAAATGACGGCTTTACCGTGGTCACAGCCTGCGATGGAGCCCAGGCGCTCACCGTCGCATTAGAACAGCAAGTTGCTTGCGTAATTACCGACCTGACCATGCCGCGGCTCGATGGTTTCGGTTTGATTGAAGCGTTATCGAAAGAGTTACCTGACCTGCCGGTGATAGTCGTAACGGGTGAATCCCACGAAGATAATATTGCCCAGGCACTGTCACTCAACGCGAGAAATTTCCTCACTAAACCGATCTCCGGCGACGAGCTCCGCTTCGCCGTACACAAAACACTTGACGCGGAATCGCTAACTAACGAGTCTCTTTCCGAAACGGAGCAGGTCGCCGAGAAAGCCCCCTCCCCTGTTCGACAAAACAAGCCCAAAGCAGATAATAAAGTCGTTCCAGAATTTCCCGATTTCATCGGCAAAAGCCCACCTATTCAGCGACTAAAAAAGATGATGGCCCAGGTGGCCGACACTGATTCGATTGCGATAATTCTCGGCGAGTCCGGGGTTGGCAAGGAAGTGGTTGCCCGCTGCCTGCACTACAACTCTTCCCGGCGGAAAAAATTATTCGTACCAGTGAATTGTGGGGCCATTCCCGAGGAGCTGTTGGAAAGTGAACTTTTTGGTCACGAAAAAGGGGCCTTCACCGGCGCAATTACCGACCGAAAGGGCAGGTTCGAGCTTGCGCAGGATGGCTCGCTATTCCTTGACGAAATTGGCGAAATGAGCCTTTCCATGCAGGTAAAACTGCTTCGAGTATTGCAGGAAGGCACCTTCGAACGGGTCGGCAGCAACAAAACCATCCACGCCAACGTGCGAGTCATTGCAGCAACGCATCGCAACCTCGAAGAGGAAATCGAAAACGGTCGTTTTCGCGAGGACCTTTACTATCGACTCAATGTTTTCCCTTTGGACATCCCGCCGTTAAGAGAGCGCGCGAGCGATATTCCGTTGATCGTTCAGCGCTATCTCAGTCGCCATCAACGTGCAGGACGCGAGATTATTCAACTCACTGACTCAGCCTCTGCGGCACTTCAGCAACATCAGTGGAGAGGCAATGTTCGTGAGTTAGAGAACCTGCTACAGCGACTCATTATTCTTTACCCCGGCGCAGAGGTAACTGAACTAGATTTACCACCGAAATATCAGACCGATGCTGTTGCCGCCAACCATCCTCTACAGACCAGCGACCAGCTGCTGCCAGAACAGGGCATGGACCTCAAACAGCACCTGTTTGGCATCGAACATGAGCTGATCAGCCAGGCCATGGAGCGTTCCAACCATGTCGTCGCCCATGCTGCGGAACATCTGGGTATGCGGCGCACGACACTGGTAGAAAAACTCCGCAAATTTAATCTCGATAAAAAAGCAGCAGATTCACATTCTCAAACCGGCTAGGTCGGCATCATCCTCACCTGGCCCATCTGCCGGGAAACCGCCACCAGTTTCCCGGTGGAATCCCATATTTCACCGTCTTCTTCAAGAATTCCGTTCTGCACAATGAAATTTCGAAACCGGGCCCGCAGCCATCCGGGTGCAGGTTTTTTGTGCAGATGGACAGTTAACTCAACGGTTGGAACCCAGCCCACATAGCCGATCAAGTTAAAAATCGGCGGAGGTTGCGCGTCGGCAAATAGCAATAACGAAAACAGATCCGCCGGACTCTCATCTTTAAAGCGCATCCAGACCCTGAACTCGGCTGAATCCCCCTTTCCCCAGTTTGTGCACGCTGGGTCAAGCCGTGTCTCCAGTGTTTGATGAATCAATGTTTCCTCCCCAATCACCTCGTTCAGCGGCACGCACTCTGGCGGCGGCGGAAATTCAGGCGGGTGCACTTCAAGGGAGGTTGGCCCCGTGCTTTTATCAAGGGCACTGTAACTGGCCGTGAGGTGAAGCGTCTGCTGATCATTCTGATATAGCCTGGCTATCCCGGTAGACATGCTCTTGCCAGATTTCAGCAGTTCAGTTACCACCTCAGCCGGGCCGGAGAAGGTCGGCCGTAGG
>QNFC01000081.1 GCA_003645395.1 Gammaproteobacteria bacterium | reverse complement strand
TTTGGTCCCAGGCTTGGCGTGAGGTGTTTATGGTATTTCGGGCCATAAGCAATCCAGAAAGATTCCGGGCTAACCCGCAGGTTTTCGGCATGAATTTCGGCGGTTTCATAGGGGTGCTCCGCCGCCCATTTAGCTGCCATCAGGGTGACATCCATCACTGCCTGCACTACCTCAGGGTGGTTTTTCACCAGCGGCGTACTGACTCCAAAAGTACTCATGTAGTCATCTTCGGTACGCGGCACCAGGTTGCGCACGATGCGGGCTTCACCCCGTTGCGCCAGCTCCGCTGCATAGGGTAGGAAGGAAAACATCGCATCAACTTCACCACTGAGCAGCGCCGCTACCTGGGGATTACCTTCAGCCGTGGAGGTGTTTTTAAACAGATCGCGGGGCGAATGGGTGGTCGCCGATTCGGCCTCCGCCAGGGTAATTGACCAGGGGTTTTTCACCTCTACCAACTCGACATCATCAGTGGTCAATCCGGCCAGCGCCAGGGTGTTCTGAATACAGCGCAACTCCCACATGCCCAGCCCCACCATGGTCTGATCCCACGGGTTCATGGCCAGGTGTTCACCACGATCAAAACCATCGAGCAGCATGCGCGCGTTGTAGGCCATGGCGACGCGCTTGCCCTTTAAGTCTGCCGGGTTACTGATCTGACTATCCGTCTTAACAAACAGCCCTTGCATACCCCTTAGCCGGGTCAGGCCAATTAGGGTAATGCTACCGGGCGCTCGCAAGCCCTGAGTCATCAGCGGTGGAATCTCGCCGCCGAGTCGAAAATAGGCATCCAGATCACCGGCAAAATGGGTGGAAGAATTGGAGCTGGGCAGCAGACTGAAATGCACCCCGCGATCCGCTAGCTCCTGCTCAAACACCTTGATTGCCAGTATAAAGGCGTTGGGCACCGGACAATTACTGTAGAAACACTCTTTCACACACTCCCCCGTTAATTTTTAGAAAGTAGTTTTAATAATTATTTAGGGTCGACCGACCACCCCGGATCGGCCGAACCCAAAAAAAACTGCTATCCGATTCGCAGAACCCGACGTCTTAGCGATTTTCGGGAAAGCTGTTTGGCTAGTCTAAAGCCAAACAGCGTTACGCCACTTCAAACAGCCCAGCAGCACCCATGCCGCCACCGACACACATGGTAATCACCACGTATTTCTCACCCCGACGTTTACCTTCACGCAACGCGTGACCGACCATCCGCGCACCACTCATACCATAGGGATGGCCGATGGAAATCGCGCCGCCGTTGATATTGAGTTTGGCGTCGTCGATACCCAACTGGTCACGGCAATAGATCACCTGAACGGCAAACGCCTCGTTGAGCTCCCAGACACCAATATCATCCACCGTCAGGCCGTGCTGCTTTAATAATTTTGGCACTGCAAACACCGGACCAATGCCCATTTCATCAGGTTCACAACCAGCCACGGCCATGCCGCGATAGATTCCTAACGGCTCAATATTGCGCTGTTCGGCGACCCTGGAATCCATCACCACGCAGGCTGCAGCACCATCAGAGAGCTGACTGGCATTACCTGCAGCAATCGTACCGCCTCCAATCACCGGCTTTAGACCCGCTAATCCTTCCAGCGTCGTGCTGGCCCGGTTGCCTTCATCGAGCTTCAATGTTTTCTCGACAAACGATTCAACCCCGGTTTCCCGGTCAACCTGTTTCATCGTCGCGGTGACTTCGATAATTTCATCGTCAAAAACACCGGCCTGCTGAGCCGCCGCAGTGCGTTGCTGCGATTGCAGGGCGTATTCATCCTGCGCCTCACGGCTGATGTTGTAGCGCGCAGCAACGGTCTCAGCCGTTTGCAGCATTGGCATATAAACATCCTTGTGCATTGCCACCAGCGCGGGGTCTTTAGAGTGGAAGAGGTTGAAATTCTCATTCTGCACCAGGCTGACGTGCTCCACACCGCCACCCACCGCAATGCTCATGCCGTCGTGGAGAATCTGTTTGGCAGCCGTAGCAATCGCCATTAACCCGGATGAACATTGTCGGTCGATGGTCATGCCGCTGACACTCACCGGGCAACCCGCCGCCAGGGCGCCAAGTCGACCAATGTTACCGCCGGTAGTCCCCTGACCGAGGGCACAGCCCATGATCACGTCGTCAACTTCTGCCGGATCAACCCCGGCGCGCTCCATGGCTGCACCGATGGCCTGCCCCGCAATGGAAGGGGCTTCGGTGTTATTAAAAAGTCCTCGATAGGCCCTGCCAATCGGGGTTCGCGCCGATGAAACCACCACTGCGTCAGTCACGCCTGTTCTCCTTGGTTATTTGAGCTATTCACTCTGCTGATTTATCGAGAAACTTTAGCTCGGGATCATCGTTACCCTCGGCACCCCACTCGTCAGTACGATCTGGCGTGAACCAGCTCACCAAAGTACAGGCGTCGCTAAGGCAAGTGCCCGTATGCGGCATCTGCGGCGGGATAATCATCACTTCGCCCTCGCCAAAAAAATAGGTTTTACCCTCAATTTCCATCTGCAACCGGCCTTCAGTGCAGATCGCCACCTCTTCGCCGTGGCGATTAATTTTGCCGGGAAAATGACCCTGCTCGTTACGCACCATACGAAACACACCAACGCTAATATCACGGCCATGCCAGAAACGCATAAACAGCTGACCCGGAACAATCTCTTTGAGCTCGTCCGTGACCGTATTGATGTTAAACAGATGACGCACGCCGCCCTCAGCCTGTGCGGTTGACGGGAGTACCATGGACAAAGCCAGAGCGGCAATAGTTAACAAGGATTCAGTAGTTTTCATTATTCGTCCTCCCCCACACCCGGGTAGTAGGATTTAATCCCCTCTGCCGGGTAGTCCTCCCGCGGCGGTGTGATCACACCAAGAATGACGTTCTCTTCGTTGCCGAAGGTCCCCGTATGCAGGATTCGCGGAGTGATGATGAACACATCGCCCTGAGCAATCTCGTGAACCGTACCGTCCTCCTCAATCACCGTAGAGCTACCCTTGAGCTGAATCGCCCACTCCTCGCCGTGCTGATGCATTGCCGGCATGGATTCTTTATTAGTGCCCTGGCCTTCCATAAAGCGGAAATAGGCGACGCTGACATCGGTACCAAACCAGTGCTTCATAAAGAGCGTGGCGGGGATGATTTCTTTCAAATCACTGTTATCAATTTTGAGAATACGCACCTCGCCCGGATGCAGGCGGGGATCATCCACGCCTCCTTCTGCCAGGGAATTAGTGGAAACAACCCCGGCGAGCAACAATATAAAAATGGGCAACAACCGCCCGGCAACGTATGTTCTATTGTTAGATTTGTTAATCAACTCTCTCTCCTTTTGGGGATTGTTAACGATCCGCGCCATCCGGACATAAGTCAGCCAATAACCTTAGCCTATATCACTCGACGGCAACCACCAGAAAGAAGCTTGGCGGAAAATATAAATCACCCGGTTAACCTGGCAAATTTCGTCCCCCTCGCTGCCAGGCTTGAGCACCCAGGAGGTGACTACTTAGAGGTTTTCGAGTCAAGCCGATAGAGTTCAAGGGCTCTGGACAGAGATGACAGGAATGCCACCTGTTTACGGTTTCGAATCATCCGCAGTGCATACCAGATCACCACACCCAATCCCACCAGCCAGATCATTCCGACAAGCCGGTTAGCCATCGCCGGGCTCAGTAAACCCTTCAATAGTTCAGCCAACAGATTTCCCGAGTCTTCCCTCGACACCCACGCAATCACACCCCACCAAACCGTCAGGGCACTAAACAGCAAGCCGGCCATTCCCAGCACCGACCGACCCAGTATTGCGTTAGGATTTTGATCACCGCGAAGACCGCTTAACTCCATTGCCGTTAATGTCTGGTAGCGACACAGTAAATCGCGGTCGTAATTACCAAAGAAGTCCCACAGAGTCACCATGGCCGATGCATCCCCGTAAAAGGAGCTTTCATATTTCTGAAAAATCGCCGGTCGGCCGCGATCATCCCGATAGTTTTCCTCTACCCCGCTGCGGATACGCTTAACGTCTGGATGCTGTTCTGAAACCCGGTTTTGTTGTAGACAGGAACGTGCCTCACTGACAAATTTCAAAAAACCTGCCAGCAATTTTGTTGATCCGCTCGGTTCCAACGTCATCACGTCTGCTTAGTTAAAGTTTGAATCAGGTTAATGGCATCAGACTATGCCTGCCTGCCACGGTGCACAGGGATGGATTATCCGTCTGCACCGTGGGTCACCGACACTTCCTGCCACCCGACCCGAACTACTTTCGAGCCGCTCTAAGTTTGGTGCTTTTCGGCGTGGTTAACTCTCCCCATCGCTTCTCCACCCGCTCCATCATTTCTGGATGCGGCCGTGACATGGCCGGGTACCCGCTCAGCGGAGCAGTAGCATCGATACCCATTTTATTGGCGATATCACTACCCGGATATTTCATCGTTGATGGACCAATGGTACACATGCCGTCTACGATCATGACATCGCGAGAGGCATGGCAGCGTTGGGAGATCGCCCAGTAGACCAGCTCTGAATTTCGCGGGTCGATGTCGTCATCGATCACGGTCTTACCGCTTCGAGTAGACCAGAGGTCATAGATAACGTGTTTGGCCTGTTCCTCGTAGGTCTTTTTCAGCGACACAATAATGGTGTGCATATCCAGCGGGCAGTAGACATCTTTCACCGTCGGTGCAGTCTGTGATCGCAATCGCTGCAGGTACCCTGCCTCGCCCATCATCTGCCCCATGGCGTGGGTTTCGGTAGGCGGCAGGCCCAGATAGGTATAGGCGTAAATCGGATCTTTACGACGTGTAGCGTGATGAAACTCGATAACCGGTTGCTGCCCAACCGGGCCGTAGTAACCCGGATATTCGCCGTAAGGACCTTCTTCTTCTTTTTCGTTAGGAAGGATGTAACCCTCGATCACCATCTGACAATGGGCGGGCACTTCCAGATCCAACGTGTCGCACTTAACCATTTCGTAGGGTTCGCCACGCATGGCAGCGGCCAGCTCGATTTCGTCCACGCCTAAATCGAGCCCAGGAATTTGCGAGGCAACATAGAGCAGCGGATCAGCATCCGATAAATACCCAGATTACGCAGTCCGGTATCCGGGTCTTTCATGATCACCAGTCCGTAGTTCAGGTAAGCACCGCCATCTTCCGGATTAGAGAGAATCTGTGGCACCAGCTGGCGCAGGTCGAGCTCATCACTGGTAATAGTGACCTCTTTACGGGGCCGCTGTCTACCAGCGGTTGACGCTGCAAGTCCGCACCGCTGGTGCGTTTGGTGTATTCCTCGGTTAACTCTTCAACCGGCACTTCCAGGGCCTGGGCAATGCGGCCGGGGGTGGCGAGCATGTTGGCGATTACCGGATAGTCATAGCCCTGGACATTGTTGAACAGAATCGCTGGGCCATCTTCATCAAGCACCTTGCGGCAAATTGCTCCAAGCTCTTCGATGGGGTCGACCTCAGCATCGATCTCTAACAACTCGCCCGTACGCGCGAGACTGGCAATGTATTGACGAATATCTCCATAAGCCATGACAGCTTCCTCCATCGTTTCATATTGAATAGTCGACACAGGCGACGGCGGATACCACCGCTTGCGACCTTGCCCCCTCTCCTGGGCAGTTTGCTAGTTCTGTTAACGGCCTCACCCCAACCTGGGAGGAGACTGTATAACGATTGAAACTCTAACCGAGGCGTGGCGGGATGGCGATAACCTGCAAGAAAAAATGCCGAACGAGGGCGGTCGCAAGGAACTCAATGAATCAAATTACAGGGCAACGACCACCGCACTACCACAGAGCAGAACGCCGCTAATCCGTGCAAAACGCTGGCCGTTGGGAACAACCTTTTCCAGTAATACATAAACGGCAATTAACGCCACCCAGATCAGGTTCATCACCCCAACAGTGAACAGAATCGCCATCAGCAGCCAGCAACAGCCCACACAAAACAGGCCGTGGCGCCAGCCCATACGAACAATACCCAGCGAATCATCGCGCCAGAAACCCAGCAAAAACCCTAGCGGTGACTGGCAGTGTTTCAGGCAGGCCTGTTTCAGTGGCGTCCATTGATAAAGCCCGGTAATCAATAGCACGGCGGCGGCCAGCCAGCGGTGGTCTATTGCCATCGCGCCGGAGAGCAACGCCCCTTCATGGAGTCCCCACTGGGCGAGGGTTGCACCGAGACTAAACAGGCTCCAGGCAGCGAGGTAGCCGCCTAAAAAAAGCGCCACCGGTCTGGTTTTGGTGTTGCCCTGTTTGTCCTGCTGCAGGCGCGCGTAGAGCAGTATTGCCGGCGCAGCGGAGGGCACCATCATTGCCACCATCATCACCGCCCACATCAGCAGATTGGCGGTAAAGTCAGTGAACGTCCAGGGCATGTCCATGCCACTCATGCCGGCCATAGACTCGGCCATCATCTGCATGGACATCGACATGTCCGCCGCCAGATAGAACATGTACCACCAGCTCAGGGCGGTAATGCCCACCAGCCCGCCAATGATCGGTACCTGTGGATTGCCGATGAGGCGCTTGAGCATCTAGTAAATCTCGCTAAAAATCTCGGGCGGCAACCCCTCAGGCGGCGCTGTCTTTATCGAACACGTAATCAGTGGGTTTACTGGCGCCGCTCCAGTCAAACGAATAGAAGTGACCGTTATTAGTTTTGGTGTCGTCGTCCCAGTCGATACCGCCGACGTGCACGTGACTGCCAGTGGCCAGCCCAAGCGCCAGGCGGGAACTCACCGGGTGGCCGACGTTATCAATATAGAAAGGCTCGCCATTTTGGCGGCGAGACAGATAACCCTCCACACCGATTTCTATCAGCCCCGGTACTACTACAGAACGCTTGTTCTCTTCCAGGTGAAACTGAATATCGCCGTAATGCACACCGGTGAAGTCTTTAATCATCGGCTGCAACATCGACAGCGGACCACCGGCCTGACCGGTAGTGATGAGCTCAAGTGCCTGACGCTGGTCTTCATTAGCCTTGCTATCGAGGATGACTGCCGTGGTCCAGCCACCCTCGCTCATCACCAGCGCAGTTTTCAAAATAATCATAAAGCTCAGGCCGTTGAGACTAACATCGCCAAAGTGTCCATCGACAATATTTAGCGCGATGGCGGCGACGCAGTGATCACCAATCTCAGGCGTGGCTGGGATTGAGAGCGCAGTTGAGTTAGTAAAAATACAGGGACAGAGATAAACACAGCTGCAATTCTCCGCGTACTGACCAGATAGTTTCCACTCGATATCACTCATTTTTTATACCCCTGCTTGCGACAATGATTTGCGTGGAAGTATGTAACATCCCAGCACGGCGGGCTAATATCACGGTCAGATTGTTGATTTTATTTTTTTGAAGGGGAGCAATAGGAATGACCAAACCAATGCGTATGTCGTTGATCGATCTGGG
>QNFC01000080.1 GCA_003645395.1 Gammaproteobacteria bacterium | reverse complement strand
TTGCTGCAAATAGTCAATATTGACCAGGGCCCAGAAGTTTCAAGCTTGAGCGCAACGTCAAGTTAGAGTTTGTCCCCGGCGCTCACGGGTTTCCTGGCGGAGCGATTGATAAGCACGACCGTCTGAACGGTTGGAAGAGATCTGCTTGTGCGTGACTGATATCGCGGCCAGCCGCGGGACCGGCATGTCTTCCGGGCGTTTAGGGTTCTGGGTGGCTGTTATCCTCGAATGTTTTGAAGAGTGCGGTGTACTCATTGCAAACGCCCGCCAGAAACCGCTTGCCTTTGACGACGCCGAATTATCGTAGCGGTTTATCGACCATCCGGACTCTCTCTCCCTTTGGTTAACAGCGGTGGGCATTCCCAAGGGGTTTGATACCTGCTTTTTTATTTCCCCTATGCCGGCTAATCACACGCACTGCACGATGGCCACGAAACCGTCAGCGGACTTTGGGTTACCCCCGGTAATGCATTAAAACAAGGCGAAGCAGGCGAGATCAAACTGGTACCCGCGACTATCAAAGCTTTAGAAAAAATGTCTGGATACTCGACGGTTGATGAGCTGGTGGTTGGTTGCACCCCTGTCTGCGAAGTGCCAACGATCTGTCCGCAGATTATTGGAGGCGATGAGGGCAACCCCATACTCGTGCGGGTACCTCTCCCGAGGGTGAAATTTAGATACCGATTGGTGGAACTCTGCTCAAAGCGATGAGAGGGGTCCGGTGACCGATTCTGTCGCAGATGACAATAAGTCTTCCGCCGGCAAACTGCCATTTAGGACGGCCTAAGTACGAGAAGAGTCTCGGCCCAAACGGTTGGTGGAATTACCGCCCATGGTCAGAAAAATTACCGCAGCAAACTCCAGCATGATGACTGGGCCTGGCACTAATACTTTCATTATTGGTCAGGATCAGATCACGGTGGTGGATCCGGAGCCGGCGATTAGCGAGCACGTGGAAGCGATTGCGAATCATTGCAACGTCAAGCTTGAACAGACATTGCAGACTCATACGTATCCTGATCATTCGCCTCGTGCGGTCCTGTTGCAGCAGTTAACCGGGACGCCAATAAAAAGCGTCTGCGGTCGAGCTGGCGCTGGTCTACGATGAGTACTTGATCAAAGTCATCCACACGCCGGGGCATGTTGCCAACCATCTCTGCTTTTTATTAAGCGACTGCCAATGGTTATTTGCCGGCGATATGGTGATTGCCCCCCGGATGGCGATATGAGTGATTATCTGCACACGTTATGCCGACTGGTTGAGACTCCCATCGACGCAATTGCCCCGGCCCACAGGCGGGTGCTTGAGTCGCCGCAGCAATATCTGCGGCCGCTCATTGTGTACCGGCGTGGCCGGGAGCAGAAAGTAATTGACGGACTAACCTAAACCGGTGCCGGTAAGATTGATGAGGTGTTGTCAGTCGTCTATGACAAGGTTCCGCTTGTATTGCACCTGCCGCGGCCTTGTCGCTTGAAGCTCCCCTGATTAAATTATTTGATGAGAAGCGGGTTGATCGAGTTGGGAATCTGCCGGTCTGGTCTTTCCTCGATTAACAGGCCGGGAACGGTGGCTGATCCTCAGTGCGTTGGGTCTGCCCGGTGCTTGGCTGCGATAAAATCCTGATGGCGGACGTGTAAAAGTTCGGCCACCTTGCGCACTAACTGCTCCTCATATTTGTCGATTACTCCGTCGGCGAAAGCGACCCGCCAAAGTAATTCCACCAGTGCTTCGCGTTCTTCGTGCGGCAGCAGTTGTTTGAGTCGCGTGGTGAATTCAAACAGCGATGTTGCGTGGTCGGCATGGTCTTCGGCCAGGGCCAGCAGATCGGTTTGTTCCTCGGGTGAAAGGGTGAAGTGCTTTTCAAGAATGCTCAATATCTGATCGGTCTCAGCGACGGTTACCGTGCGATCAGCCCGGGCCATCTCGACCATTAGCGCCGCCATGATCAGTTCAACCGAATGTTTTTTGTCGTCGCCGGTTTGGCTTGCAGCGTCGGATAGTAAGGCCGAAAAAAAGCTCTTAATATTTTTATACATATCTCTATCTCATTAGTCTGGCAAGGTGGTGGGCAGGGTGGCGATTGGAAAACTTTTTAATGGTTCCCTGTTCCAGTGCTCTATGGCCCACCGAATAATTCCAGCGGGCGGTACGTGTTGTAATTCGTCGGGTGGTTGTTGCTGCAGCAAGGTCAGCGCGGTGATTAAATTTTGGCCTGCCAGGGTGTTATCAACCGCCGTCGCGCCGTGTTGTTTGCTTAGTTTAATACCCAATGCGTCCGTCACCAGAGATAGATGCAGGTATTTAGGTTGACGATAACCAAGCTGATTCTGCAGATGGATTTGCCTGGCGGTTGAGGCTAGAAGATCCGCGCCGCGGACCACTTCGGTGATCTGCTGTATCTGATCATCGACGACTGTCGCGAGTTGGTAGTGGTGCTGCCCCTGGCCATCTTTAACGACAAAATCGCCTACTGAAATGGCTAGGGTATCCGCTTGCGGACCCTGCAGCAGATCCATAAATTCTATCGCTGATGTGGGGACCCGCAGACGATAACTACGTAGCGGTTTATCTGCAGTCACGCCAGCACGGCAGGTTCCCGGGTATATCAGGGTATCGCCGGTTTGGCGCTGATTGTTGATAGGATGATTACTGATTTCGCGGCGGCTACAAGTACAGGGGAACACTTGACCGGCAGCCTGCAGCGCGCGCAATACCTGCTCATAATCGACCAGATGCTGACTGGAGTAATAAACATCGCCGTCCCATTGCAGGGCATGTTGTTCAAGGGTTAGCAGAATAGCCTGTTCCATTTGCGGTACATTGCGTGGCGTATCAATGTCGTCGATACGGACCAACCACTCTCCATCCTGTTGGCGGACGTTGAGAAAGCTTCCAAGTGCAGCCACCAGTGATCCCATGTGCAGAGGACCGGTCGGAGAGGGTGCAAATCGACCTCGCGGGACGGTTGGTGGTTTCATGACATCAGGTCGCAATGGGGAAAATAATGACCGACTTTGCTCTCCGTGCGGAACTCCAATGGATGCGTGATCCGGAGTTTATCGACAATAAGGTGATCGCGCGCGAATAGTGGTATTGGATAATACAGGCTAATTTCCGCTGTTTGAATCTATCGAAATTTACGAGGCAGACTTTCTTTCTGATTCAGTACGCAAGAGGGCGGCTGGGCTATTGATACTGTTTAAACAGTCGGGTGGAAACTCCATTTTTTTGTAGCCGACTTGTTTAAGCCAGCTCTGCACTCGCCGTCCGCCGTTTAGCAGATAATCGCGTAGAAAAGTCACAGCACTAGTCGGTAACAACAGATTGAGGAAGTGGTCTCGTTTCAGGTCGGTGGCCATTAGTACGGCTTTGCCGTCGAATTTATCAATCATGCGGGCAGCGTAGTCCAATGGTAGTAATGGCTGGTCGCAAGTAGCGACTAGCAGCCAGTCAGTAGAAGCCATACACAACCCGGTGTAAATTCCTGCCAAAGGCCCCCAACTTTCGCCAATCTGGTCGTCAATTACCTCGTCGGCGTAACGTTGGTATTGGTGTTGGCACCGGTTTGCGCTGATCAGCAAGCGTTCGACCTGGCCGTCGAAGACCCTGGCAACGTGGGCAACCATCGGTTGCCCGTGAAACTCGACCAGCCCCTTTTCTTCGCCAAAAAAGCGCCTGCTTTCTCCCCCAGCGAGAATTAGCCCGGTTGGGCGTGCGCGCAGGGGGTTAGAGTTCATTTTTATCACGGTAGTGGAGTGCCTTGTGGATGCGGATCACGGTATCCTAATACGCCCAGCCAAACGTTTTTTTAAAGAGTGTCGACTTTTTTCATGTCCCATCATTATCTGGATGCCAAACACCTGCTTTGTCCGATTCCAGTGATTCGTACGCAGCATCAGATTAAGTCGTTAAAACCGGGCGATATTCTGGAGGTAGAGTGTACTGATCATGGCGTGTTGGCAGATATTCCTGCTTGGTGCCGAATTCACGGTCACCGCCACATCGATAGCTTTGAAAATGACGGCATTGTGACGATTAAAATAGAGGTGGGTGAAGGATGACAGTGACTACCTCCGTTGCTGATGATCGCCTGCGGGTCTCTACCCGTGTGACGTTGCTTGGTGTATTGGTCAATCTTGTTCTGACGGTAGCGAAGCTGGTGGTTGGCGTAATTAGTCATTCCCAGGCGCTGGTTGCCGATGGCGTTCACTCACTCACCGACCTGGTCAGCGATGGGCTGGTGCTGGTCGCCACTAATGAGGCCAACAAAGCTCCGGATGCCAGTCACCCTTATGGCCATCAGCGCATCGAGACCGCTGCATCAATGCTGTTGGGATTCGGATTGCTGGCGACTGCAGTGCTGATTGGTTGGGGGGCGGTGAATCGGTTGCAGGATATCGACGGCGCTCAAGCTCCCGGTCATTATGCTCTTTGGGTGGCTGCTTTTTCCATTGTGGCTAATGAGTTGCTCTATCTGGTGACGATTCGAGCCGCAGATTCGGTGCAATCTAATTTGCTACGCGCGAATGCCTGGCATCACCGTACCGATTCGATTTCGTCGATGGTCGTTTTGGTCGGTCTCGCTGGCAGCATGTTGGGGATGCCGATCCTTGACCCAGTTGCGGCCGCAGCAGTGGCGATGATGATAGCGAAGGTCGGCTGGGATTTTGCCTGGCAGTCGGTCCGGGAATTGACTGATACGGGTCTTGATCGTGCCCGCATTAAGGCTATTCGGTCCATCATCAAAGGTGTTGAGGGTGTAGAGGGCATGCACATGCTACGGTCGCGAAAACTCGGGGCGCAGGCCCTGGTTGATGTCCACATTATCGTCAGTCCTAAGATAAGTGTGTCAGAGGGTCACCGCATTGCCGACCGGATTCGTCAGCAGGTGCTGCGTCAGCAGGATGGTATTGAAGATGTGTTGGTGCATGTCGATTCTGAAGACGATGAGTCTCAGGAGATGGGTAAATTTTTGCCTATGCGCGATCAGCTTGAACGGGTGATACGTGCCGCAATTGCCACAATCTCGGTCGATCCGGCTGCCATCGAGATAGTGTTGCACTACGACAAAGATAAAATACATCTGGAATTCAGGTTGGCAGCAAGCGTTATTGATGACCTCGAACAGGGGCAACGGCTAGCGGATGACTTAAAGGCTGCGGTGGACGATCTGCCGCATTTGGGCCGAGTACAGGTTAGCTATTACCAATGAACATCAGTGTTCGTATCTAATTTAGGAAGCAATAGATGTCCGGAAACTCCTTTGGTCAGGCGTTCGTGGTTTCAACCTTTGGTGAGAGTCATGGTCCAGCACTTGGCTGTGTGGTCGATGGGTGTCCCCCCGGGCTCGAACTCACCGCAGAGGATTTGCAGCACGATCTAGATCGGCGCAAACCGGGGAGTTCTCGCTACACCACTCAGCGGCAGGAGGCCGATCGGGTAGAAATTCTGTCGGGCGTGTTCGAAGGCCAGACTACCGGTACTTCTATCGGATTGCTAATTCGTAATGAGGATGCCAAATCAAGGGATTACGCCAAAATTGCTGATCGGTTTCGCCCCGGGCACGCTGATTACAGTTATCAACAAAAATATGGGATTCGTGATTACCGTGGGGGTGGACGGTCGTCAGCGCGGGAAACTGCTATGCGGGTGGCCGCTGGTGGTATTGCTCGAAAATTTTTGCGCGAAAAATTAAATATTAATATCAGCGGCTATCTGGCGCAGATGGGCAATATTGAGTTAGCTGCGGTGGACATGGGCCTGGTTAATCAAAACCCGTTCTTTTGTGCAGATCCTGACAAGCTCGTTCAGCTAGAAGAGGCGATTAATTTACTTCGCAAATCCGGCGATTCGATTGGTGCACGGGTAAACCTGATTGCAACGGGCATGCCTACCGGGCTGGGTGAGCCGGTTTTTGGCCGTCTTGACGCCGACATTGCTGCTGCCATGGTCAGTATTAATGCGGTCAGGGGTGTGGAAATTGGTGATGGTTTTGCGGTGGTTGGCCAGCGTGGTAGCGAGCATCGCGATGAAATGACTCCACAAGGTTTTTTGAGCAACCACGCCGGCGGAACCCTCGGTGGTATCTCTACTGGCCAGGACTTGCGCGTTAGCATTGCGCTTAAACCGACCTCATCGATTACGATTCCAGGGAGGTCGGTTGATTTGGATGGTAACCCGGTGGATGTGGTCACCACCGGTCGCCATGACCCCTGCGTGGGTTTGCGCGCTGTACCCATTGCTGAGGCAATGCTGGCGTTGGTATTGATGGATCACTATTTACGTAATCGGGCTCAAAACAGTGACGTGAGGTCGGTAACGCCGACGATTCCCCCCTCGGTTTAGCCCGTCGCAACGTCAGCAAATAGGCTGTCATGACTTCTCCCGCTCTTCCGTATTGGCGTATTAGCAGCTTCTATCTGTTCTATTTCGCCATTCTCGGCGCCATGGTTCCTTATTGGAACCTCTATCTGCTATCCATTGGCTTTACGCCGTTGCAGATCGGCTGGATGGCCGCGATAACGCTTGCGGTAAGAGTCATTGCGCCGAATCTCTGGGGTTGGCTGGCTGACCGTACTGGCCGGCGTATGGCAGTGGTGCGTTTTGGCATGGCGATGGCGCTGGTTAGTTTTGCACTGGTCGTATTGGACAGGCGGTTTATCTGGGTAGCAACAACCATGACCCTGTTCAGTTTTTTCTGGAATGCCTGCCTCGCGCAGTTTGAAGCCAACACGATGAACCATTTGGGGGGCCAGGAAAGTCGCTATGGCATGTTGCGACTGTGGGGGTCGGTGGGCTTCATTTTGGTGGTGGCCGGAGGGGGGCCGTTGCTGGAACATTACGGTATTGGTCTGCTTATTCCAGTGACGATCTTGCTTGTTTTTTGCACCTTAATCGCCAGTTTTTTAGTGCCAGCCCATGCCGGACGACAACTCGATCACGAGCAGTCATCGATAGGCGGTTTATTGTTGCAGCGCCGCGTGCTGTTCTTTTTGCTCGCCTGTTTGTTGATGCAGGCGAGCCATGGGCCTTACTACACTTTTTTTTCTATTCACCTCGAATCTATCGGCTACAGTCGGTCCCTGGTTGGTTATCTCTGGGCCGTTGGGGTGATTGCTGAGGTGGCAGTGTTCATTCTGCTGGTGCGCTGGTTGCCGCGTTGGGGTACAGGCCCGGTAATGTTCGTGAGTCTGCTATTAGCGTCGTTACGCTGGGTATTGATTGGTTGGGCGGCCGACAATCTTTTTCTGTTGATCGTCGCTCAGCTGTTACATGCGGCTACTTTTGGTGCCTTTCATGCTGCGGCTATTGAGCGCGTCCATTATCTGTTTTCTGGTCAACATCAGGGACGGGGGCAGGCTCTGTTCAGTAGTGTTGGTTTCGGTCTTGGTGGAGCGCTTGGGGCGCTTTATAGCGGTTATGCGTGGGAAGCGTTGGGCGCTAGCG
>QNFC01000079.1 GCA_003645395.1 Gammaproteobacteria bacterium | reverse complement strand
TGTTGACGGTGCTGATTAAATTGCAATGCCTGAATCAGGCCTGGCCAGAGCGAGCTGCGCATTACCGACATTTCGGTGGACAGAGGGTTAAGTAACTCAATGTTTGGTTGGTCTGGAGCGAAAAGCTGCTGTAATTCAGGACTTACAAAGCTATAAGTAATTGCTTCCTGGTAACCGCGATCAACCATTTTGTCTGCCAGGCGGTCGGTGCCAGTTTCATCATCGTCGACGGGTAACATCGTCGTATCAAGTGTCGGTAGTACTGCCGGGATTGCGTCATAGCCGATCACCCGGGCGACCTCTTCGACCATATCTTCGGGGATCGAAATGTCAAAACGCCAGGGTGGAGGAGTAACTTCCCAATGCTGATCGCTGACCGTAGTGGTCATGCCAAGGAGGTCAAAAATATCGTTAATCTTTTTCTCGGAAACATCAAGTCCGAGGCGTTTGCTGATAAGTGCAGGCTGTAATTTGATCGTCTCTGCTTTGGGGGGATGTGCTGGGGACTGTTGATCAATGCAGGGGCCGCATTGGCCGCCTGCGAGTGCGACGATGAGTTCGCTTGCTCGCTCTATTGCTTCGAGCTGAATGGTTGGATCGACCCCGCGTTCAAATCGGTGAGAGGCTTCAGTATGAAGGCCCATTTCGCGAGCCCGACCGGCAATGACTGACGGTGCAAACCAGGCGCTTTCGAGTAAAATGTCGGTGGTCTCATCACTGACGGCGCTATCTAGTCCACCCATAATGCCAGCGGCGGCAATGGGCCCCTGATCATCAGCGATGACCAGTAATCGGTTGGTCAGGTTCTGCTCTTCGCCATTGAGCAGAATCAGGGATTCGCCATCGACTGCCATTCGTACCTGAATCGGCCCGTTAATTTTGGCCAGGTCGAAGGCATGCATCGGCTGACCGAGTTCGAGCATGACGTAGTTGGCAATGTCGACTAGCAAGCTCAAACTACGAATGCCGCTGCGGCGGAGGCGTTCGCGAATCCACATGGGTGTTGGCGCTGCCGCGTTAACCCCGCGGATAAGACGACCAACATAACGTGGGCAGGATTCGGCGTTAGCCAGATTAATTACAGGCGCTTCATCAATTTGAGCGTTTATGACAGTGGTGGGTAGGCCGGAAAACTCGGCCCCGCTAATAGCAGCCAGATCTCGCCCAAGTCCTCGGGCGCTTAGGCAATCGCCGCGGTTAGGCGTCAGCTCTACTTCGAGAATATAGTCGGTGAGGTCGAGATACTCGCTGAGTGACAGTCCGACAGCGGCGTCTTCTGGCAATTCGAGGATGCCATCACTTTCCTGGTCTAATTCGAGTTCCTGACTAGAACAAAGCATGCCAAGGGATACTTCGCCACGAATTTTGCTCTTCTTTATCTTTAGCCCGCCGGGCAGTTTGGCCCCCACTTGCGCGACAGCTACGCGTAGTTCCGCCCGGGCGTTAGGGGCGCCACAGACAATATCCAGCGGTTCGGCATCGCCGACATCTACTTTGCAGAGCTTCAACCGGTCAGCATTGGGGTGGGAGGCGGTTGTCAAAATGGTGCCCACGACCACTTTGTTGAGCGTAGGGCCGGCAGGTAATACAGTGCCGATTTCAAGTCCGGCAAGTGTCAGCCGCTCACACAGCTGGTCACGGTCAAGATCGGGATTTGCCCACTCACGGAGCCAGGATTCACTTATAAACATTGCGGCAGGCTAGTTAAATTGGCGTAAAAAACGCAGGTCGTTATCGAAGAATATGCGCAGGTCATCTATTTCGTAGCGCAACATTGCCAGTCGTTCCACGCCCATACCAAAGGCAAATCCACTATATATTTCGGGATCCAGACCTACATTTCGCAGCACATTCGGGTGAACCATGCCCGACCCGAGTACTTCTAGCCAGCCACTGTGGCTGCAGATTCGGCAACCGCTACCGCCGCAGCCCACACAAGCCACATCGACTTCGGCAGAGGGTTCAGTAAAAGGGAAAAAGCTGGGTCGGAATCGCGTTTTTAAGTTTTCCTGTTCAAAAAACAGCTGCAGGAAGCGGTTGAGCAGGCCTTTTAGGTTGGCCAGACTGATATCCCTGTCGATCATCAGTCCTTCTACCTGATGAAACATTGGCGTATGAGTGAGGTCAGAATCACGTCGATAAACTCTGCCGGGTGCTATCAGCCGGATCGGCGGACCCTGCTTTTCCATAGCACGAATTTGTACGGGTGAGGTATGGGTCCGCAGTAGCAGGCCATCGGCACAATAAAAAGTGTCGTGCATCGCTCTCGCCGGATGGTCGGCGGGAATGTTGAGTGCTTCGAAGTTGTGGTAATCGTCTTCCAGCTCTGGTCCATCGTGGACCTCGAAACCGAGTTGTCGGAAAAGTGTCTCGATGCGTCGAAGTGTCCGGCTGATCGGATGTAAGCCACCGGAGGTATCGCCGCGCCCCGGCAGGGTTACGTCGATAGTCTCCGACTTAAGTTGATCCGCGAGTTGTGCTTGCTGTAGTTCAGTCCGACGCTTGTCCAGTGCCACTGCTATCTGGCGTTTGGCAGAATTCACCGCGTCACCAAAAATCGGCCGCTGTTCTGGCGTCATACTGCCTAAGGCTTTTAAAAGGGTTGTGAGTTCACCTTTTTTGCCTAGATAAGCAACTCGAACCGCTTCAAGATCAACTGTCTTATTCGCCGCCCCAATTTGTGCCGTGGCCTGCTTCAGCAGCCCGTCAATATCTGCCATTTAAACAGGTTCGGCTTTTTCTATGTGTGCGGCAGACTGAATCAGGCTGGCTGCAGGGCAGCTTTAGCCTGTTCAGCAACCGATGTGAACGCCTGCGGATCGTTAACAGCAAGCTCAGCAAGGATTTTGCGATCAACGGTGATGCCGGCCTTGCTTAAGCCGTTGATGAGCCGGCTGTATGAAAGTCCGTTATCTCGGGCAGCTGCATTAATACGCACGATCCACAAAGAGCGAAACTGACGTTTACGCTGTTTCCGGTCGCGATAGGCATACTGGCCCGCTTTGGTAACCGCCTGAACGGCAACGCGATAAACCCGGCTACGGGCGCCGCGATACCCGCGGGCTAACTTCATAACTTTCTTATGGCGGGCGCGGGCGGTAACGCCCCGTTTTACTCTAGGCATGATTCAATCACCGTGAAAATGCTGGTTACAGCGTCAGTTTAATTAAGGATTTTTAAATGCTGTTTAGCTATAAGGCAGCATGCGTACAATCAAGGCGGCATCAGCCTTGCAGGCGAAAGCCGGGCTTCGCAGATGACGTTTACGTTTGGTCGATTTCTTCGTCAAAATATGGCGACGATGTGACTGACCGACCTTGACTCGTCCAGAGGCGGTGCGGGTGAACCGCTTAGCGGCGCCGCGATTGGTTTTTAGTTTTGGCACTGTACTGCTCCAACAGTTTTCGATAATAGATGGGTGAAGGGAGTCCCGTTTATTTGCGCGGGCTGAGGACCATCACCATTTGTCGTCCTTCCATACGCGGGAATTGTTCTACCAACGCAATTTCTTCCAGGTCTTTTTCGACCCTTAGTAGTAAATCTCTGCCTAGTTCCTGGTGGGCCATTTCCCGGCCTCGAAACCGCATGGTCACTTTTGCCCGGTCACCGTTTTCGAGAAACTTCTGCAGGTTTCTCAGCTTGATTTTATAGTCGCCGGAATCGGTACGTGGCCGAAATTTGATCTCCTTGACCTGAACTTGTTTTTGGTTTTTTTTCGCCGCCGCCCGTTTTTTGCTCTCGTTGTAGAGGAACTTGCCAAAATCCATGATTTTGCACACGGGCGGTGCTGCCCCGGGCGAAATCTCGACCAGATCCATGCCGGCATCGCCGGCAAGTGTCTGGGCATCAGCAATCTTGACTACTCCCAGCTGTTCTCCATCGGCAGCAATCAACCGCACTTCTGGTGCGGTTATCAAATCGTTTATTCGGGTCTGATCCTTCTTGGCGATGTTTTAGTCCTCCAAAATAATATGGCCGCGACTCGCGATGTCGGCGTTGATCATGTCAAGAAAGGTGGGCATTGGCATGCTTCCTAAATCTTCGCCACCACGCGTGCGTACGGCCACTTCTGCCGCTTCACATTCACGATTACCAATCACAAGCAGGTAAGGGATGCGTTGCAGAGTGTGTTCGCGAATTTTATAGCCGATTTTCTCGTTTCTCAAGTCGGCTGTTGCTCTAATGTTCTGTTTTTTTAGGGTCTCAACGACCTGATGACTATAGTCGGCCTGCTCGTCGGTGATATTTAGTACTGCGACCTGGGTTGGTGACAACCATGTCGGTAATATGCCTGCATGTTCTTCAATAAGAATTCCGATGAACCTTTCCAACGATCCAAGAATCGCCCGGTGCAGCATTACCGGAGTCTGTCGGCTGCCATCCTCAGCGATGTAATGAGCATTGAGCCGCTCGGGCATGGAGAAGTCGACCTGAATGGTACCGCACTGCCAGACGCGCTGGAGGGAATCGCGCAAAGAAAATTCTATTTTTGGGCCGTAAAAGGCACCCTCGCCGGGCTGAAGGGTCCAGTCTAGTTCTTTGTTATCAAGGGCTTGCTGTAGAGCTAGCTCAGCCTTGTCCCAGATGGCGTCGTTGCCGACGCGCTGCTCGGGACGGGTCGATAACTGAATTAGAATATCCGGGAAGCCGAACGCCTGATAAACCTCAAAAAGCAGATCAATGAAAGTGTCCACTTCCTGCTGAATCTGCTCTTCGGTGCAGAAGATATGGGCATCGTCCTGCACAAAATTCCGTAGTCGCATCAGTCCGTGAAGCGTGCCCGATGGTTCATTACGATGGCAGCTACCGAACTCGGCAAGACGCAACGGCAGGTCACGGTAACTGCGGAGTCCTCGGTTATAAATCTGTATATGCCCGGGACAGTTCATCGGTTTTATCGCGTAGTCGCGATTTTCCGAGTGGGTGGTAAACATGTTTTCGGCGAAATTTTCCCAGTGACCGGACTGTTCCCAAAGCTTGCGATCTACTACCTGTGGGGTACGAACTTCCTGATAGCCGTTGTCCTGCATGACCTGGCGAATGTACTGCTCTACCTGCTGATAAATCGTCCAGCCATTAGGGTGCCAGAAAATCATTCCTGGCGCTTCTTCCTGTAGATGAAACAGGTCGAGCTGTTTGGCAATTTTGCGGTGGTCGCGCTTTTCTGCTTCTTCAATGCGCGTCAGGTAATCTTTTAGTTGCTGCTTGTTGGCCCAGGCAGTGCCGTAGATGCGCTGCAACATTTCATTGTTAGCATCGGCGCGCCAGTATGCTCCCGCCAGTTTGGTTAGCTTGAAAGCTTTCAGGTGTGCGGTTGAAGGTACGTGTGGGCCGCGACACAGGTCGATAAAGTCACCTTGCTGATAGAGCGAAATATCGGTGTTTTCCGGGATGTCGGCGATAATTTCAGCTTTGTAGCTCTCGCCCATATCGGTAAAAAAGCTTACCGCCTCATCGCGATCTTTAACGCTGCGACTGACTGGGAAATCCTGTTTGACCAGTTCTGCCATGCGCTTTTCTATGGCCTGGAAATCTTCCGGGGTAAAGGGGCGCTGATAGGCAAAGTCGTAATAGAAGCCGTCGTCGATGACCGGGCCAATCGTTACCTGTGCTTCCGGGAATAGCGATTTAACTGCCTGGGCAAGCAGATGAGCGGTGGAGTGACGGATGATTTCCAGGCCTTCATCATCTTTGGCGGTGATAATTGCTAGCTCGGCGTCCGTATCGATCAGAAAGCTGGTGTCGACCAGGGTGTCATTAACCTTGCCACCAATGGCAGCCCGAGCAAGGCCAGCGCCGATATCGGCAGCAACCTGTGCGACCGAAATCGGCTGATCGTATTGGCGTTGACTGCCGTCTGGGAGCGTTACCGCTGGCATGTTGATCTCTAAATTCAGTGGTGACCTTTACCAACGGCCACGTGATAGCACCACTTGGGTGTCACGGTGTCATAAAAAAGACACCGCTGGTTGGCGATGCCTGGGAAATTTGGTAGGCGCGATTGGATTCGAACCAACGACCCCCACCATGTCAAGGTGGTGCTCTAACCAACTGAGCTACGCGCCTACGCTGTTGATCCCCGTGGCGTAAAGTGCAATGCCTAGTTTCCGGGGGGCGGAGAAGATACCACAGAAAGTTGCAAGGTCAATAGGGTTGTGGGGCGAAGGCCGCGTTTCGTTGTAAGGAAAGTGTCTCGGCTCCGGATCGCATACCATGCAAGAAACTGGAGCCCGTCCGTTAGCCTGCCGTAGTATCCGTTATCAACGTCTGTCGGCGAATCTGATTAATTTCGTCACGCAGACGAGCAGCTTCTTCGAATTCTAAATTTTCTGCATGTTTGTACATCTTTTGTTCAATTTCTTTAATTATCCGGCCTATTTTTCGAGCCGACATTTGGCCGTAATGAACCGGGGCTTCTGCTACTTTCTGTTCGACTGCACGATGGTCGTCACCATAGGTTATTTTGATGATATCAATAATCGCCTTGTTAATCCCCGTTGGCGTGATGCCGTGTTTAAGGTTGTAGGCGGTTTGTTTCTCTCGCCGGCGATTGGTTTCGTCAATGGCGCGATGCATGGATTTGGTAACAGTATCGGCATAGAGAATAGCCTTGCCGTCGATGTGTCGCGCCGCGCGGCCGATGGTCTGGATAAGTGATTGCGCCGAGCGCAAAAAGCCCTCTTTGTCTGCATCGAGAATGGCCACCAGCGAAACTTCAGGAATATCCAGTCCCTCGCGTAACAGATTGATCCCCACTAGCACATCAAAAGTGCCCAGGCGTAGGTCGCGAAGAATCTCCACCCGTTCCACTGTATCGATGTCTGAGTGCAGGTAGCGCGCCTGTACGCCATGTTCGGCAAGATAATCGGTGAGATCTTCGGCCATGCGTTTGGTGAGTGTGGTCACCAGGACTCGCTCATTGAGGTCGAGCCGCAGCTTGATTTCAGACAGCAGGTCGTCAACCTGAGTAGCTACCGGGCGTACGTTGATAGTTGGGTCAACCAGTCCAGTAGGTCGGACCAGCTGCTCGACTACCAGGTCGGTTTTACTGAACTCATAGGGGCCGGGGGTTGCAGAGACGTAAATCGTCTGTGGCGCAATGCGTTCCCACTCCTCAAACTTGAGGGGCCGGTTATCAAGCGCCGATGGCAGGCGAAAGCCATAACCCACCAGTGTTTCTTTGCGCGAGCGGTCGCCTTTATACATGGCGCCCAGTTGCGGAATAGAGACGTGAGATTCGTCGACAAACAGCAGGGCGTCATCGGGCAGATAGTCATACAAGGTGGGTGGTGGTTCGCCGGGTTCACGCCCGGACAGGTAGCGAGAGTAATTCTCGATGCCGGAGCAGTAGCCGAGTTCCTGCATCATTTCGAGGTCGAACCGGGTGCGCTCTTCCAGGCGCTGTGCTTCGATTAACTTGTTGGCATCGCGCAGTTCTTCGAGTCGAAGTTTCAACTCCTGATTGATGTCATCCAGTGCGTTGATGATGGTTTC
>QNFC01000078.1 GCA_003645395.1 Gammaproteobacteria bacterium | reverse complement strand
TCCCACCGTGATGATCCAATATTCGAGAATATCTATATCGGCCGCGGCTGGACCGAGCACGACACCCTGATCGGGCTCAACACCTGCACGCCCATTTACGCGGTGTTAAAAAAAGAGTTCCCCGAGGTAGAAGCGGTGAATGCCATGTATCAACACGGCTTGACCGGCATTATTTCGGTGCATCAGCGTTACGGTGGTTTTGCCAAAACTGTGGCCATGCGGGCAATGAGTACCCCCCACGGTTCGATGTATTTGAAAAACCTGATCATGGTCGATGCGGATGTCGATCCGTTTGATCTTACCGAGGTGATGTGGGCCCTGTCGGTGAAAACCCGCGCGGACGACATTATCGTGGTGCCGGGCATGACCGGTATTCCGGTGGATCCGGCGTCCATCGTGCCGGGCAAAAGTCACAAGTTAATTATTGATGCGACTACCCACGCGGCGCCTGATCCCGTCGGTGTGGATAGCGCGATGGTCGAACCACCGGTGGGGGCAGACATCGACGCCCTGCAACGAATGGTCAGTCAGCTACAGGAGGCGGTCGAATGAGCAGTTGTCCCCGTTGTGATAAATCTCACCTGCGACTTGAGCACGAAGGTAAAGAGCAGGGCAAAGTGGTCTGGTCGATTTTCTACTGCGAAGACTGTGGCTATTCGTTTCGCGACTCCGAGCCGGAGCATATTCTGGTGCGGGACAAACGGCGCCAGGTCTTTAACCTGGAGTCCACCAACCCCGAAAATTACCCATTTATGATGGCGCCGAATCCGCGCAAGAAAACCGGATAACCATTTTTTGATGAAGGTCTCTGCTGCGGTGGCCTATATGAGTCGACCCGAATTTGAGGATTGTAGTCGGACTGAGTTCCATGTTTTTCGTGCTTCAATGGTGGGGCTACAGCAAATCTACCGAGCGTTTGGTGCAGGCAGATGATTGAAACCAGCTTGCTTTGGATTGCGCATTTTTTGATTATAGGTGTGGTAATCGTTCGTATTCTGCTGCGCCCTAATCGGGAGCCCGCGTCCCGTATTGCCTGGGTGGCCGTGGTGGAGTCTGTGCCTTTGATCGGTGCCGTGGCTTACCTGCTATTGGGTGAGACGCATGTCGGCCGCCATCATCTCAAAGAAATGCATCAGGCAAGGGAGTCATTGCCACGCGCGCCAGCCGTGGATAGCCATACGGCTGCGGATCAGGTCGTACAGGTACCAAATCGATTTATACCTCTTTTCAATGTTGGCCGTTCCATCAGTGCCTTTGAGGCCGTTGCTGGTAATAGCGCAGACCTCATGGAAGACTCCAATTCCACTATCGAACACATGGTGGCGGATATTGATGCCGCGACCGATCAGGTGAACGTTCTGTTCTATATCTGGTTAACGGACAGGAATGGAACAAAAATCGCCGAGGCGCTTAAGCGTGCAGCGGGGCGGGGGGTGACCTGCCGGGCGATGGTGGACGGGTTGGGTTCACGGGCGTTGTTGAAGTCGGCGTTGTGGCGGGAGATGGGCGTGGCCGGCGTGAAAACAGCGGTTGCACTACCGTTGAGTAATCCCTTACTGCGGCCGTTGCAAGGTCGAATTGATCTGCGCAATCACCGCAAAATCCTCGTTATTGATGGCCGCATAACCTATTGCGGCAGTCAGAATTGCGCCGATCCGGAGTTTCTGGTTAAAGCAAAATATGCGCCCTGGGTTGATTCAGTCATCCGCTTCGTCGGTCCCATAGCCCGCCAGAACCAGCTGCTGTTTGCCACCGACTGGATGACCTATACTGGTGAAGAAATCGAGGTGGGCAGTGCCGAACCGACTCTGGCGGTTGCGGGAGAGGTTGTTGCTCAGGTCATAGCTAGTGGTCCTGCCAACCGCAATTCAGCTATGTCGGAACTGTTCCAGTCGCTGATTTATAGCGCACGAACTGAATTGATTATTTCTACTCCTTACTATGTGCCCAACGAATCTATGCAGACAGCGCTCTGTGCAGCGGCATACCGGGGGGTGCGTACAACGCTTATTTTGCCTGCAAAAAATGATTCCAAAGAGGTCGCCGCTGCCAGCCAAAGCTATTACGCGGGGCTGTTGCAGGCGGGGGTAGAAATACAGGAATACGTAGGTGGATTGTTACACAGCAAAACGCTCACCCTCGATGGTGAAATCACTCTGATTGGATCCGCCAACATGGACCGCCGTAGTTTTGATCTCAATTTTGAGAACAACATCCTGCTGTATGATCCTGAGCTTACTCAAGCTGTGCGCACGCGACAGCAAGCCTATATTGCTAGCGCCAATAAAGTATCAATTGATGAGGTAACCAACTGGTCGATTCGCCGCCGCCTCTGGAATAACGTCATCGCCATGTTGGGCCCCGTTTTGTGAGGCGGCTTACGTTTTGTTATAGTCCTATGCTGCCTGAGTAGAAGAGTGACCTCGCCATAGATTTAAGAAGCCAAATTCAAAGGGAACAGTTCATGAAAAAACAGTTAGCGACTTTTGGCAAGTTGTTGATCATCGCCGCATTTTGCCTGATGTACGGGGCGGTGCAGGCTGAGGAGACAGACACCGCGCAGGCCAAACTCGACCAGATGATGGCACCCATTGCCCTCTATCCCGATGCGTTATTGGCGCAGATTTTAATGGCGTCAACCTATCCGGCCGATGTAGCCGAGGCGGTGAAGTGGTCAAAAGAGAACCCTAAACAGGAAGGTGATGCCGCGGTGGAGGTGGTGCAGGATAAACCCTGGGATCCTAGTGTTATGTCGCTGGTTGCCTTTCCACAGGTACTAGCAATGATGGGGGAGCAGCCAGACTGGGTGCAAAATCTCGGTGATGCTTTTCTGGCAGATTCGAGTGCGGTGATGGATACCGCGCAGGCGCTGCGCAAGAAGGCAAAGGACGAAGGTAATCTCGAGAGCTCTGAGCAACAAACAGTGATTGTGGAGGAGCCAGCAGCGGGTGAGACCACCATCATTATTGAGCCGGCTAATCCTGAAGTCGTCTATGTGCCTTACTACAACCCAACCGTTGTCTATGGTGTCTGGTGGTATCCCTATTACACGCCTTATTACTATCGGCCTGTTTACTACCGGCCCGGTGCTGCCATCGTCGGCTTTGGTATTGGCGTTGCCGCCACCCGCGCTCTTTGGGGCAATCCCCGATGGGGACGTGGTGATGTCGATATTAACGTCAACAGATACAACAATATTAACCGTAATAAAATTAATTCTGGTAACAGGAATGCTGGCTGGAAGCACAATGCAAATAACCGTCGTGGCACCCCCTATAAAGATAAAGGCAGCCGGGACAAATTTGACAAAAAGCGCGGTGGCGCCGATCAGCGTCAGGATTTTCGGGGGCGGGATGGCCAGCGTGATCAGGCGCGCAACAATATGGAAAATCGGGGGGTGAATCCAGCTGAAGGCCGTAGAGAGTTAAAGGGAGCAGGCGGTAACCAGGCGAGATCTTCAGTCGACCGGGCCAACCGTGATGCGCGTATGGTTCGTGATACTTCAAGAAACCGCGGCTCGGGTGGGTCGCTTGGTTCTGGAAGGTCGGGTGGTTCCGGAAGGGTAGGGGGTTCTGGTAGTCGTCAAACCACATCGCGGAGTCATGCGCTGAGTGGTTCGGGAAATGCAAGAAGCTCCCGCCAGAGTGCGAATCGAGGGAATTACAGTCGTGGCTCAATGAGCAGGGCTGGCGGCGGACGTATGGGTGGCGGCCGCAGAGGTGGCGGCGGGCGTGGCCGCCGTTGATAACAGGAGATAGAGATGAACGCTAAATATGAAACCGCTTTACAGATTGTTGTCCGCCACTTTCATTTTATGGGTAGAAATCTGCTTAGAACGCTGGCTGCGGGAGCGATCCTGTTCGCCGCCGCCTGCTCAGAATCGGGCAAACCCGACATAGTGCTGGTGGTTGATCCTGTCATTGGTCAGGCCGTCTTTGATACCCCGGCTGAGGCTGCAACTGCATTTATTCTCGTGGTTGAGGATCAGGACGAGGAGATGCTCCGCAAGCTACTGGGTGATGATTTTCGCTCGGTCTTACCACTTGATGAAGTCAGTCTTGAGGATCGCGAAGCATTTCTTACGGCTGCGAAAAAGTCTCTGGCCCTGTTGCCGCAAGGTGATGACAAGATGCTGCTTGTCGTTGGTGAGGAAGAATGGACCCTGCCAATTCCCGTCGTGGTTGGGGAGTCTGGCTGGTATTTTGATGCCGAAGAAGGTTTTGAACGGATCCTCATCCGTCGCATTGGCAGGAATGAGCTCGCCGCCATCCAGGCGGTGCTTGCCTACTATGACGCGCAGATGGAATATGCTG
Organism: Gammaproteobacteria bacterium; assembly: GCA_003645395.1. Classification (GTDB taxonomy): domain Bacteria; phylum Pseudomonadota; class Gammaproteobacteria; order Immundisolibacterales; family Immundisolibacteraceae; genus QNFC01. The sequence goes on along the minus strand of QNFC01000078.1, from coordinate 3,209 downwards.
GAGAAGACCGTAACGATGACGGCATGCTCGAATATGCTCAACAAATTGTTAGCCCCCCAGAAACCCATGATGGTTTGTACTGGGAAGTGGAGCCCGGTGAGGAGCTCAGCCCACTGGGACCCTTGATGGCGGACCGGGTGCCGGGCCATGGTTACCACGGCTACTTCTATCGCATACTCGAGGCACAGGGTGAGCATGCTCGGGGTGGAGCCTACCGTTACATAATCAACGGTCGGATGCGGTTTGGTTTTGCATTAATTGCCTGGCCGGAGGCATATGGTGAAAGCGGAGTGATGAGTTTCATCGTTAATCACTCCGGTGTTGTTTATGAGCAGAACCTGGGGCCAGATGGGGCGGCAGTTGCTAAAGCTATGCAGGCCTATGATCCCGATTCAAACTGGGTGCCGACCAAAGAGGTCAGTCCCGAGGCAGCAATACCGCAGTAATTACTGCGGATGTAACGCGTTAGGATGAGCCGGTTATAGCGGGGTTTTTCATGAATAAAGGAATTGATTGTATGTGGGCCTAAGCTATAGTAGGTTTTAGACCAGTGACGTTTTAACCTCATGAAACGGAGTTTGTAATGGCTAAAAAGAAAGCAATCAAAAAAGAAATTAAGTCTAGAAAGTCAAAAATCAGCAAGCAGCAAAGTAAAATTAAAAAGCTGAAGAAAAAATTGTAAGCGTCGCAAACAGTTGTTTAAAAAAAATGGGTGGTCTTAGAAAAACCACCCATTTATTGCTGAAAAAGCGGATCAACTGTTAAAAGAAATAATGATCCCGCCGCAGCGGAGCCGCTGGCAAATAAGCTGAAAACCCACAGCCTCTGGTGATTTCCCGACAAGGACCCCGCTAGCGAATAATTGGGGTGGTTCGTACGACAGTCGTTACCGTCCCTGCCAGACCGGCTTGCGTTTTTCCGCAAAGGCGCGGGGGCCTTCTACGCCGTCTTCACTGCTATAGACTTTTTCATAAATCTTTTTGGCTTCGACCAGTCCTGCTTTGGCGCCAAGGTTGGCTGCCATGAAAACACTCTGTTTACCCGCTTCAACCGACAGGGGTGCGTTATCGCGAATGGTGACCGCTAACTGCTGGGCGCGGGACAATACCGCATCGTAATCATCTTCCAGATAGTTGGTGAATCCGTAACCGTGCAGTTGCTCAACTGGCAATAGATTACCGGTGAGGGTCAGCTCCATCAGTATTGCCTGCGGAATCATCCACAGCAGGGGCACGCCCCAGGGCGAGCCGCGGCCAACTTTGGCTTCGGTAATGCCGACCCGGGTGCCGCGAAGCGCCACGCGCAAATCACAGTTAAGGCTCAGCAACATGCCGCCGGCCATCAGGTCGCCGGTGAGGGCGCCGACAATCGGTTTTTTGACTTCGCGCATGCGTTCGTGGAAAGGGTCTTTGAGGAATCCGAGCACGTCTTTGCCGGTGTCCTGCTTAATCTGGCTGGCCTCTTTCAGGTCCATCCCGGCGCAGAAAGTCGGGCAGGGGGCGGCACTAAAAATAACCACCCGGATGTCGTCATCGGCATCGACCTCACACCAGATATCGTGAAGTCGGTTGACCATGCTAATGGCCAGAGCGTTTCGTCGTTCTGGCCGGTTCAGACGCACGGTGGCGATGCCGTCCTGCTTGGAAAATTCGACCCACTGGTCAGCGTTATCGACGGTCACCTGACACTCTCCTGTTACAAAATAAGTAAATAAATGCCTATTTGTAACAGAATTGTGCCGGCTGGTGACGGTCTGGGTTGGATCAGTTTCTAAGTCTGTAGTTTAGGCTGCGTGGATATTCGCCTGCTCTTGCGCGACCTTTGCTACCGGCCACTGCTCGCTGTTAAAGCGGCTGCTAATAGAGTTCGGCAGCAGCAGTGAGGCGCGTAAAAAACCGTCCAGGTCTGGCATGGAATGGATGTTTACCTCGTAGCCCCGGCGCTGTAGTGCTTCTGTCAGCTCAGCCCCACCTTTGCTCCAGTCGATTGAAAAACGGTTAATGCCCCAGTTTTTCAATTCGGTCAATATTTCTCCGGCCTGTTCGGGCAGCGCACAGATGACGGTCTGCAGGCTATCCACCGGACACTGCAGGATGGCGCCTGGCAGCGCATTGCGCAGCTTACGAAAACCGCGTTGATGCAAGCGCTGCATCGGCGCGTTAATCCAGACCTGACGTTGGTCGAGTTGCGCCATGCGGATGTCGCGGAGCAGTTTATCCAGTAACAGGCCGCCTTGTTTCAGGTCAATTTTCAGGCCGTGGTTGCTCTGCGTACTAGCAACATCCTGCAACAGCTTGAGCCAGCTATCTCTGCCGTTAACAAGCGATGGCTGAGCAGTGCCTCTGGCTACGATCTCTGGCATCAGGCTATGCTCACCCAGCTTGATCGACACCTCACCCCAGAAAATAGAACCCTGCAGAAACTGGTTGCGGACGTTGGCCTCTTCCAATCCCTGAAACACGAATTCGACATGACCGGGCATCTGCTGAGTATTGACCTGGTCTGCAGTGATTAATTCGGCGAGTCGGTAATTGCTGCCGGTGAGGCTGGTATCCGGCAGCAGGCTTCGCTGGCTTTCAAACAGAGTATCGGCGTGCAGTAGCAAAAAATCGTCGTAGTCCGGTGAATTGGCGATAGCCGACAGGTTGGCAGGCTCGTTATCGATCATCGCTACGATCCGGTAACCGCTACGACGATACTCGCTGATCGCCTGGCATTTCGCGGCAGCTACCGCTTCCGGGCTATTGTCGCCGCTGTTCATGGCAATGAGGCTGTTGGGAAAATACACCTTAAAAGCCGCACCGAGTTCATTCAGGTTTTTTAGTGTATCTGCGCGCAGGTTTTCGCTGCGTCCGGAGTTCAGACCCACATCAGTATTGGGCTGCAGTTGAAACCAGCGAATAATTTCCAGCACACCCTGAAATGGCTGGTGAGCGACCCGTACCGCCAGCGGTGACCAGACTACCTCGTTAAACCATTTGAGCAGGTCACGTTGTCCGGATTGGCTCATGCCCATGCGGTTCAACAGCGAGATGATGTCATTTTCATGAACCTGAACATCATCCAGGCGTAAGCCAGTGGCGTGGTGGGTGTCGTTAGCGCGATCATAAGCTTTTAGCAGGTGCAAAATCATGTGACGCATATCCAGAACCGTGCCGTCGATATCAAATAAAATAAGCAGCTTGTCCTGTGGGTATTCGCTGCGAGCC
>QNFC01000077.1 GCA_003645395.1 Gammaproteobacteria bacterium | reverse complement strand
TGCTTACCGCGAAGGCGTCGTGCAACTTCGGTAGCCAGACGTCCAAGCGTCTTACCCTCTGCATCGATCACATACCAATCGCGCTTCACTTCAGCTGGTTTTGCGCTAAATGTTTTCATATTTGTATCTTTTTGTAAGATTTTAAGTTAGCCGTTCATCATACTAAACTTACAGTTTTCTTTCAAGTCTGTACATAAATAAAATAACAAACAACTGCTTACACCTATTCCCGCTGTTTTATCCAGGATGATTAATACCCGAAAGCGCCATACAGAGATAAGAAAAATACTCTGGCCTATTTTAGCCTAAAACAAATCAGTTACTCACGGTTTCAAGCGCAAGCCATTGATCCCATAACGCTTCCAAAAAACAGCCTATTAATATAATCAAGCTGGCTGGCACCATGATTGCCACTGGCCCATCGAACACAGTATAAAAAAACGCCCCTGATGAGAGGAGCGCCCAGGTATTTTCACCCTCCCAGATTTGAAATCGCTGCAAACCCCTCACTAAAGAACTCGTCTTTTGCACTTTCTAACGCTCCGCTCTTACCACCACTAAGTCCTGACTCAGTAATCTTGACACCTGCAACCAATGATTTACTAAGGTGGTCGAAACCCTCTATCTGTGGTATGAAGCTTGATATCGATACACAAGGAGCCGCAGGTTGTCCCGTAATTCGACTATCAATTTCGGCACTAATACAGCCAACGGTATTACCACCTACCATAGAAGTAAGATTCCATTTTAAGCTTGGTGCCTTTTTAAATTTAACCTCAAGTTGTGGTAACAAACTCACCGCAAAATTAAGAATTTCCTTGCTAATTGATGAACTGATTAGCTTAAATCCATTTGAAATTAACGTGTTGGCATCATTCAATATATACATCAGCCCAGCCCCCCCAACTCCTTGTGCAAATGAGTCCAGCACCACTTGACGTGATTTAGCACCCACTGTGATATATGAATTAGCAATTTTTGCGGAACTTTTCAGGATATTGAACAGCATTTTGTTGTAGCTCTTCTGTATTGTACCAAGAGTCGTTGACGCAATAGAAAACTCAACAATACTGAACATGCCACTGGGGTCACTAAATGTTACTGGATTCGCATTTGCGTATAAGTATTTATGTAGAGATAGGGGATTGCTGTTAACGCCCTGAAATGGATCCCTAGATACAAACCTTCCCTGCTGAGGAGCATAGTATCTTGCTCTTAAATAGTAAAAGCCACTATTAGGGTCAAATTGCTCGCCAGTATATAGGTAACTATTTTCTGTACTACCGTTTGAATTTATTAGCTCACCGAAAGCATCGTAGCCGTATCTATCTGTCACCACACCACTTGAATTTGTTAACAGGCGTGTACTTCTGATTCCATCAACGTGGTAGTAAGAATGTTGCCCTGCCCGGTCCTGATTAATTAAATCTATACCATAGACATATTTTACTGCAGACGAATTGGCACTATCAAATTCTTCAATCACCTGAGCATGGCCAGTATTGTTGTTATTATCAACAAGGTAATTGACGACTGAGCTCGATGTTGTCCTGCGGACTTTATTGTTGAGACCATCATATTCAAAAGATGTCATTGCCCCATCATCAACAGTAATCAGGCGATCATCTAAATCATAGCCATACTGGGTGGTTTTTGCCACTTCGATTTTGTATATCAAATTGCCATTCGCATCATAGGCAAAACTAGTACTTCCACTGCTTAACAATTTGTCAGCAGAATCATAATTTGAAGTCCTGGCTGTACTGTTGATATTATCAGTTTTTACCAATCGATTGCCTACGGGATCATAGCTGTAAGAGTCATCAAGTATCTTTACGGCACTCGAGTCAAACTGGATTTCACGAGTTAACCGGCGTAAAGCGTCATACTCATAGACGACCTGGCTTCCATCAAGGTATTCAACACCCAGCCGATCACCAATAGCATTATAAGAATACTCAATTTGCTCAACCACTGTTACACCAGACAAATGTTCTATTTGAGTAAGGCGATTTAGCGAATCATATTGATAAACCGAACGGGTATTATTTGGGTAAGCTATTTGGCCAAGATTACCATTAGCATCATAACTGTAGGTGCTTATGTTGCCATCATTATCCATTACGGTTTTTACGCGATTTAAAGCATCATAGGAGTTACTAACAACCGATGCACTTGCTATTGCACTTATTTTGCTTGTTGTTGTAATAATATTCCCAGCCGCATCATATATATAGGCTATAGAGCTGCTATCAGGATTTACAACTTCAAGCATGCGATCCAGGGAATCATAGCGATAAGAAGTCAGTCCACGACTATCAACCAGCGTATCAATTGTGCCCGTAGAGACATAACTATAGATAACCTGCTTATTATCGCTATAGGTTTTCTTGATCAGTTGATTATTTGCATCAAAATCAAACGTTGTGGTGTTTCCGTTTGCATCGGTCCTGGAGTCAACATTACCTACTTGATCATATGTTTGGGATTCAGTACCACCATCTGGATAAGTTTTCTTTATCAGCCTGTTATTTGCGTCATATTGAAAGCTTGTTTGATTTCCATTTGCATCAGTCTGGGCGATACGGTTATTTTCTTTGTCATAGATAAAACTAGTCTGCCCCCCTAATGCATCGGTAATCAAAGTTAGATTTCCGTTGACATCATATTCAAGCAGGTTTGTATTCCCCATTGCATCAGTTTCACTGATCACATGCCCTTCGCTGTCATAAACAGTTAGTTCAAAACTACCATCAGGAAAAGTGGTTCGGGTTTTACGATTCAAGTTGTCGTAAGTAAAACCAAACACATTGCCTTTTGCATCAGTGCGTTTAATCTGCCTGCCCGCTGCGTCATACTCATGACTTGTCACATTACCCAAAGCATCGGTAACTTTTGTACGGCGCCCTGCATCATCGTATTCATACAGCGTTACATTACCGCGTTGATCCGTCTGACTTATTATTCGCGAAACTTTATCAAATGTATTTTGTATCGAGTTTCCATCTGCGGATACGGCAACCTTCAAGCGGTCTAAAGTATCGTACTGTAAAGTTGACACCCTGCCTAATTCATCCTTTATCTCGGTTAAATTACCTTTGTTATCATAAGCTCTCTCAGTACGATTACCCAACGCATCAATACTGGCAAGCTCCTTACCTTCAACATCAGTTTCTTTGCGGATAACATTGCCAGCCGCATCAGTAATTGTTTCTAAAACACCAATCGAGTTGTATGTATAACCTGAACTATTTGCCAGAGCGTCTGTTGAAGAAGTAATTGCACCCAAGCCATTGAGTGTATCGCTGCTAGCAAACCCTAGACGATTTACTCGGCCAGTTAAATAGCCGTTATTGTCATAACTGAATGTCTGGCGATTACCCCGCGAGTCTGTTCCAGCCACGCGGTGACCAAAGGAGTCATATTCAAATTGAACGGTATTACCCAGCGTGTTTTTTTGCACCAGGACATTGCCACTACTATCATAGTTACTAGATTGCGAATTACCCATCGCATCCGTTTTGCTTATACGATTACCCCTGCTATCGTAATCAAACGTTGTCGTATGACCTAGCGCATCGACAACGCTTGTTACTTTATCCAGATTATTATAAGTGAACGTTATAGTTTCACCCAGTGCATTTTCCTCTGTGAGCTGGTTATTTCGCGAATCAAATGTACGGGTGATTGTTTCACCTTCTGCATTGGTCATGCTTAGCGGGTTCCCATTAGAGTCGTAGGTATTTGTTGTTACCCCACCTAATGGATCCGTAACCTTGACCGCATTCCCCCTATTATCATATTCGACCACTGTGATTTCATTATTACTATCTCGGACAATTTCCTGGCGATTACTCAAGTCATGGTCATAGGTAATTATTCTTCCATCAGAGTTTGTGCTACTGATCAACCGCCCATTAGCATCATACTCGTTGCGTGCAACAACCCTGCCTAATGGATCGATTATATTCAAAAGCCCATGATGACGATTATAGGTGAATTTTGTAGAATTCATTTCCTGGTCGGCATGTGCAACCAGGTCACCATTTGCATCATAACTATAATGCTGATCTTTGCCGTTAGGATCGGTCATTGTAGTGATCCGTCCCAGGTCATCTCTTACAAACAAAGCTTGCTTGCCCGCCGAGTGGAAAATGCCATCCATTCTGAACTCCAGAGTACCGCCGTTAGGTTCAGTAATCATCTCGATGCCACTGGATTTATTAATAATAATTTCGGTTCCATCGACACTAGTATATTTAAATCGCTGTGGGTCGTAGTCTATATTGGTGATATCATCAACCAGGAATACCTCCCCTGGTTGTGCACCAAAAACTGACAAATTATTATTATCAAGACTTTGTAATTTTCCGACAGTGCCCGGGCGTGCCTGAAATGAAGCCCTGTTTGCAAAGGGTGGGAATGGCGTAAAATTAGAGGACGTTGGTGTTACAAGCATATCAAATTCTTCCACCTTGCCGCCCGGCAATCTCAGGCTGACCTTGTGCGCATCCTGTGCTTGCAAGCTAAAACTGTAACCCGATTTCACAACTTGCCAGCCAGTCCCCAGAACCCGGTTGGCACGCAAGATCAGAGTTTGTACATCTAAACTCCAGCCCACCCCAAAATCACCTGTGCGCTTGTCACGGCTATCGTAAACTCGATTAACCGTAATTGGCACACCGGACATAGGGATCAGCAAATCGGTAAAAGTCAGGCTGAAATTACCGACTTTCATGTTCTCATCAACCTGCACTGTGGTTTCAGCAATCACCTGATTACCACCTGTGTCAAATACTGTCAAGCGGATTGTATACAGATCATTAATCAACATGGTTGGATCCAACTGCCCTAGCACGCCATCATTCACCTGCGTTGTACTGTTGGCGATTTCTGTAAAGTTTGCCTCGCCTGCAGGTGCAATACCAATGGTGTACTTGAGGAAATTGGCATCCGTGGCTGTGCCGATGATATCAACTGGTTCTGTCACTGTACTGTTGGCAGCAGGTGTAGTAATTTCTGCGACAGGTGGTGCAATATCACCCACAACCCTGTCCACAACGGTAATGCTTACTGACCCGGAAACTGCATTACGGGAAGCGGTAACAGGAAAAACTCCGGCTGTAGCAGAACTGAATGCCGGACCTGACGACCAGTTAACAATTTCAGTCAGGTTCTGGCTAGTCCCATCTTCAAAGATACCGGTGGCAGTTAAATTAATCACTTCGCCAGTCAAAATAGTATTCGTCACAGGTAATACCAGGATAGATGCCAGGGTTAGGTTGCCATCTATTCCATCACAATCCTGATCAATACCATCACTGGATGGGTCATTGGCACCTGGAAAAATAGTATCGTCACCATCATTACAATCACCTTCATTTTCGGTGTAGCCATCGCTGTCGTTATCGACATCATCCGGAGCTGGACCTAGTGACAATATTAGATCAACTGCAGCGCCAAACTCAGCAACCGATCCTGAGACCGGGGTCTGCGAACTGACTGCTCCTGCTGGAACTGTCGGGTGGTTGAGGCTCTGTTTATCACCAATCAGCAGATTTGCACCACTTATCATTGATTCTGCTGCAGCCTCAGCCTGACCGACAACGTCTGGGACGGTAACAGGTAATCCGACAGTCAACGTATAGGATTGCAGGGTTGAAAAACCGATGGTATCGCTGGCCAGGATAGTCACAGCGTAACTACCCTCGGCATCAGGAACAAACGACACCTTGCCGTTACCCGGATTGATGCTCATCCCGGCAGGGCCGGCAGTCAGCAAGAAACTAACCGAATCACCTGTGTCTATATCGACAACATGCGGAGCATAATCATAGGGAAATCCAACCGTTGTCAGGGTATCGGGCTCTGATAGGAATACGGGTGGTGTGCCTGCTGGTTGCACATCAAATGCAACGGTAGCAATATTGGAACTTAACACAGCATCATTTGCGATATAAGTGAAGCTATCGACTGTACCTGCCAGCGGATGCGGGGGCATTTTAATCATGTTCCAGCCATTCAAACCAGGCTGTAGCCAATGTGGCGTTGGATTACTTAAGACATTTCCTTTTGCATCTGCATAGGCCTCGTTAGAGACCCATTGATTATGATGTGCCGGAGCCGGTGGCAATGGGTGTGCTGGCGTACCTTGCCAGATTGTTGTACTACCAGTTAATCCGCTAGAAAATGAGCTAATTAATTCAGCTTCACCATCATTATCAGTATCCGCAATGGTCAAAAACCATTGTGAGGTGTGATAACTGTCGAAACCAATATATTCCTGAATACTGCCATCACGGCCATTAAAGAAATAGATGCCGGCATCATCAGGCGGGTTGCCGTTATCGTAATGAATCACGATATCCGCTGCACCATCGCCGTTGGCATCGAAAGCGGTGGGGTTGGGCGACCTATTCGTGCGGAAAGTTGAATTCAGATGCAGCTCGGGTATGTCTTTATGTGTCCATAGAACCGAACCGTCATTATCATACATCGTAATATAACCCGGAAAGCCGCCAAAGCCACTCTCCTGGGTAGTCACGTAGGCAAACTCAACTTCATTGTCACCATCAAAATCTGCCACGGTGATCTGGCCAACGGCCCGATTGGGTGCAGAAATTTGCCAGACCAGACTACCATCGTGGTTGAACAGGTAGCGATTGTAAGTATCACGGGCAACGATTTCGGGATAGGGATCGTTATCGAAGTTTGCAACTGCGGTATATAAAAATGTAGTGTATCTTGGGTCGCCAGGTTGTGGCGATTCAAATGGCAGGCGAAATTCAAGTGTTCCCAGATGGCTGACCACATCAGCAGAGATGATGATTTCCATGCTGCCATCCATATCCAGATCTACAACAGTAGGCGGCAGGAATTGAGTTCCGCTCGCCATTATCTGCCCCCTATATTCCCATTTAAGTGACCCGTCTATGCTATTGAATACGGTGATTACCCTTTGAAACCCGCCGATAACCGATATACGCGTGGCCATGATAATTTCAACACTGCCATCCCCGTCGATATCAGCAAATGTTGGACCAGAGTATCGCCAACCCTGACCCGGATCCCCGGTATCAAGAACAATGGAATCAGCAGAAGCACCATTGCCTGGCCAGGCAAGTGTACCGTCATGGTGTATTGCCATCAGGTGTGCATGATCAAAATTTCCACCTTCTGCCGCAGGAAATCGGCCACGAACAGCAATAATCTCGAGGTCACCATCACCATCGATATCAAGTAGCCCGGGGTGAGAACCGCTAGAAATTCCACCACCATCCACAACCGCCTGACTTTCATTCAGTTCCCTACTGCAATCGGCAGCATTCGCTATCCACAGGGTAGACATGAAAGAAAAAGGAGTGACTCCGCCAACACCAACCATTTCAAGGTCACCATCATTATCGACATCGCCGACTGCCACGGTGCCATTTTGATGATAATCTCCACCTTCTGAAATATTGATTTCACACTGAACCTGTGTAAAAACCTTATTTACTTGCGGGAAAAAGTTAAACCCGTTTTTACCTGGCTGTAGCCAGTGGGGTTTTACTGATTTCGGAACACCGCCGTCGTCTTGCACATGGG
>QNFC01000076.1 GCA_003645395.1 Gammaproteobacteria bacterium | reverse complement strand
GAAAAGCCCCTGGCACGGATTCACAGCCGTGTTGAAGGCAAGCAGGAATACACGCTGCTACTGTATGTACCGACCAATCCTCCGTTCGATCTCTATGATCGTGATCGTCGTCACGGCATTAAACTCTACGTAAAGCGCGTGTTCATCATGGATGACGCCGAGCAGCTAATGCCGGCTTATCTGCGATTTGTGAAGGGAGTCATCGATTCTGATGATCTGCCACTCAACGTCTCGCGAGAAATTCTGCAGGGCAACAAGCTTGTCGATTCGATCCGCGCCGGCGCGACCCGCAAGGTGCTCGACTGTTTGAAAGATATTGCCAAAGATGACGCAGAGAAATACCAGACTTTCTGGGACAACTTCGGCAAGGTCCTAAAAGAAGGCCTGGTGGACGATTTCACCAACAAAGAGCGCATCGCCAAATTGTTGCGGTTTGCGACCAGTGAGAGCGGCAATGCTGACCAGACCGTTAGCCTGGAAGACTACGTTGGCCGCATGGGCGAAAAGCAGGAAAAAATCTACTACATCACCGCCGATAGCCACGTCGCCGCCAACAGTTCTCCGCATCTGGAAGTATTTCGCAAGCATGGTATAGAAGTATTGCTGCTGAGTGACCCAATTGACGAATGGGTGGTGAGTTCATTGCCTGATTTTGATGGCAAATCCCTGCAGTCGGTTTCTAAGGGTGAGCTCGGGCTGGATGAGTTGATCGGTGAGGACGCTGACGATGAATCAGAAAGCAGCGATGAAGAGAAGTCATTCACCGAGCAGATTAAAGAAGCGTTGAAAGAGCAGGTTGAAAGCGTACGCGTGACCCGTCGGTTGACCGATTCACCCGCCTGTCTGGTGAAGAGCGAAAACGAAATGAGCGCCAACATGGAGCGCATTATGAAATCCGCCGGGCAGAGTTTTGATAGCGCTCGACCTTCGTTGGAAGTCAACCTGGATCACAAGCTTCTGCAACGGTTGAAAGATGAAACTGCCGAAGACGTGTTTGCTGACCTCGCCCAGGTCGTATTCGACCAGGCGCTGCTAAGTGAAGGCGGGCAGTTGGAGAACCCTGCAGAGTATGTGAAGCGGGTAAATCGACTGCTAGCCTAGTGCCAACAACGGTGCGGTGTTGCTGAACACCGCACCGTAATCATGGTAGAGCGGTATATTTAACTAAGACGACAGGCAATCGTCTGTTGCCTTAATTAAACGTCCTCAATTATTTGTCGCTAATAGATAGATCTTAAATCGCTCCACAGTTGCAGCCTGGCAGGTGCGCATGGTTTACTGGCCCGTATGAGTAAGTTCGACATTCAATTCTCGAATGGCTTTGCCCCTCAGCAGCGGCGGCCTATGGTGCCGGGTGGTCGTTTCGCAAGGACAAAAGTTCGGCGGTCGATTGTCTGGTTCCTGGTATCGCTGCTTAGCCTGTTACCCGTCACTCCAGCAATGGCGATGAATCTGTCGGCGTTTTCCAGCCAGCACTGTGTCAACCATGAAGCCCCAACCCAGCCAGGCTCCAGTGGCGTCATGAACTACGCAGGTCATTCATCGATGATGGGCGGCCACAGTTCTCACGGTTCCCATATTTCAATAATAGATGCGACGGTTGATGCTTCCATTCATAGCGTGCCAGGCACCCCCACAGATTCGCTAACAACCGAGAACGACTGTTGTGCCACGGCTAGCTGTAGTGATTGCTCCGTGGGCAGTCATGGTTTGCTACCAACGGGGTCGCCACTGCTGAATTTTGCAGTCAGTGCTACCGTTTCTCTCCCGCCGGTGTCGTCGCTCGACGCGCCGCATGTCGCCTTTTACCGCCCACCCATAATTAGATAAACGGGGATAAGTCCGCCTGTGATTTAGGTGGATTCGGGTAAGGGAAGGCAGTTTTTCCCGTCAATTTAGTCCAGTGGCCTGTTTTATTGGGGCCGCAAATCCCAGGTTAAACGTCACGGCGTTACGGGCGATATTTCACGTCTGGCAATCGCAATGAATCGGTCAAACCTGGGTTCGGGATTCTCAAAATGACTATTGTTCAGAAGCTGGTTAATTTCATGGCTAGTGCACTGGCCTGCATGTGGGTTTTTGGGGTGGCGATAATCTTGTTTGGTGGGCCACTTAACGCAAGTTTGGAAGATGATCGTACATCCGCTAACGATCCTCTGCTCTCAGTCCGTGGTGCGGTTGACGTCGCGTTGTTCAATAACCCTAGTCTGGCGCAGATGCAGGCGCGGTATCGGGCGCTCGCCGAAATCCCCGCCCAGCTCGGCACGCTGCCTGACCCAGTATTTAGTGTGAATGCCTTGAACTTCCCGACTGATACGTTTCATGTGGGTCAGGAAGGCATGACGCAGATGCAGCTTGGCATCAGTCAGCTGTTTCCTTTTCCGGGCAAACTGGCTCTGCGCGAACGGGCCAGTGAACTGGATGCTCAGGCTGCAGGACATTCCGTTGAAGAGAGTCGAATTCGCCTGATTAGTAACGTCAGGAGCGGTTGGTGGCAGCTTTATTATCTGGATCGAGCGCTGGCGGTGGTTGATAGAAATCAGACTTTGTTGCGCGGCTTTGTGCAGGTTGCTCGTACCAAATATGAAGTTGCCGATGGCCTGCAGCAGGATGTATTGCTGGCACAGCTGGAACTATCGAAGCTCATCGACCAGAAAATTCAACTGCTGGCGGTTCGACGCAACCAGGCAAGTCAGTTGAACGTGCTGATGGATGTGCTGCCCAACGCCCTAGTACGGCTGCCGAAAACCGTGAATGAAAGCCTGCCGACGCTCGTGAGCGAGGCGGAGCTCTATCAGCGTGCCGCGACTCACCGACCATTGTTGCAGCAGATGGCCAGCCAGATCGAGTCAGCGCAGTCCCGGCTGAGTTTGGCGGAAAAGGAGTATTACCCTGATTTTAAGCTCGGTCTGGCCTATGGCCAGCGCCGTGGGGATATGCCATCAGGGGATTCCCGGGCTGATCTGTTGTCATTGATGTTCAGCGTCAACCTGCCTTTGCACACTGTGCGGCGGCAATCCAGTGCTGTTCGGCAGCGATCCCACGACCTAAGTGAAAATCGTTACGCGCTGGAAGATCAATACGGCCAGGTACGGGCCGAGATTTCCGCCGCGGTTACCGATTATCAACGCGCCACGCAGCAGATGTCGCTGTTTAAAGGCGGGATTATTCCCCAGGCGCAGCAAACGATCGCGTCGATGCAGGCTGGGTATCAGGTTAACGAGGTGGATTTTCTCAACCTGATACGTAGCCAGGTCACCTTGTTTACCTACCAGTTGCGCTACTGGCAGGCACTTTCCGAAGCCAACCAGGCACTTGCGCGGTTGATGGCCGCCGCCGGTGAGGAGAATATTTATGAATAAGTCATTCCTGTTGACCGCAGTGCTGCTGGTGGTTGCTTTTTGTGGTGGTTACTGGTTTTCGGGTTACTCCAGTGAACCTGGCCAGGCAGCCGAATCCGCAGTGCGACAACCCCTTTTTTATCGCCATCCGATGAACCCGAAAATTTCTTCACCGGTGCCGGCGAAGGACTCTATGGGCATGGATTACATTCCGGTATTTGATGAAGCGGATTCCAGCGCTGATAGTGATACCGAGTCGGTGGCCGGAACAGTGGTAATCGATCCGGTAGTAGTGCAGAACATTGGTGTGCGCACGGCGGCAGCCACCGTGCAATCACTAAGCCGGACTATCCGTGCGGTGGGACGCGTAGCTCACGACGAACGCCGAATGACCCGCTTGCATCCAAAAATAGAAGGCTGGATCGAAGAAATTCGAGTCGACAAACCCGGTCAGCAGGTCATGGCAGACGAAATTCTGTTAAGCGTCTATTCGCCCAAACTGGTCTCGACTCAGCAGGAATATCTGTTGGCGCTGAGTAATCTTAATGTGCTCAAGGATAGCCCGTTTGCAGATATTAAAAACGGCGCCCAGCAGCTAGTGACAAGCTCACGGCGGCGGTTAACCCTGTTGGATGTGCCGGAACATCAAATTCGCGAACTCGAACAGAGTCACGTAATCAAAAAAAACCTGCACATTCACAGCCCCGCGACCGGCACGGTGACGCACATCGGCGCGCGTCAGGGGCAGTACGTAAATCCGGCAACCGAACTTTATACGATTGTCGATTTAAGTCGCGTCTGGATCTATGCCGATATTTATGAATACGAGCTACCGTGGGTGAAAGTGGGAGACCTGGTCACCATGACCCTGGCCAGCAGTCCGGGGAAAACCTTTACCGGCGAAATTGCCTACATTTACCCCTATGCGGAGGCCAACACCCGCACCACCAAAGTGCGAATGGTGTTTGACAACAGCGACAAGCAGCTGCGCCCCGACATGCTTGCCGATATCGTTATAAGCAGTGATGCTATCGACGATGCAGTGGTGATTCCGGCCGAGGCGGTGGTGCGGTCCGGCAGTGTGAACCAGGTATTTGTGGTGCGCGGGCCGGGCAAGTTTGAGCCGCGAGTGGTTAGCCTCGGCATTGAGTCGGGTGGCCAGGTCGCGATTGTAAGCGGTGTCGAGGCCGGTGAGCAGGTGGTGACCTCTGCTCAGTTTCTACTCGATTCAGAATCACAATTGCGCGAAGCCACCGCAAAGATGCGCGAGCAACTAGAGCAGACCCCCGAGCCACCAGTGGATCACGCAAACCATCAATCTATGCCCGCCCATACGGGGCATGCGCATGATTAACGCAATTATTAGCGGGTCACTGCGCGACCGCTTTATGGTGGTGATTGCCGCGCTAATTATTGCGCTGGTTGGGGTCTATGCTTACCAGACCGTTCCATTAGACGCGATTCCAGACCTGTCAGACGTGCAGGTCATCGTATTCACCGATTACCCAGGCCAGTCGCCGCAAGTGGTCGAAGACCAGGTTACCTATCCGCTGACCACGGCCATGTTGGCAGTGCCGAAAGCGGAGGTGGTGCGGGGCTACTCCTTTTTTGGTGTGTCGTTTGTTTATATTATTTTTGCCGAGGGGACCGACATTTACTGGGCGCGCTCGCGCGTGCTGGAGTCGCTTAACTATGTCGGCAGCCAGCTGCCGCAGGACGTCACCCCGACATTAGGCCCCGATGCGACCGGCGTGGGCTGGGTGTATGAATACGCCCTGGTTGACCGCACGGGCCAGCATGACCTTGCCCAGCTGCGGTCACTGCAGGATTGGTACATGCGCTACCCGCTGCAAACGGTTAGCGGCGTTGCCGAGGTGGCCTCCATCGGCGGTTACGTTAAGCAGTACCAGGTAGAGGTTGACCCCAACGCGCTGGCCCGTTATGGCGTCACGCTTGCCACGGTGCGGGCGGCGATCCAGTCATCCAACCGCTCCGTGGGCGGGCGGCTAATCGAGATGGCTGAAACCGAATATATGGTTCGCAGCGGTGGCTATATCCAGTCGATTGATGACCTGAATGCGATACCGGTTGCGGTTGATGGTCAGGGGACGCCGGTGCGCCTGCAAGATGTGGCCCATGTGCATCTGGGGCCTGAGTTACGCCGGGGCGCGGTTGACTTGAATGGCGAGGGCGAAGTGGTTGGCGGCGTGGTGATTATGCGCTACGGCGAAAATGCGCTGGCGACTATCGAGAGAGTGCGGACAAAGCTCGATGAGCTCAAAGCCGGCCTACCAGCAGGGGTAGAGATTGTCACCGTCTACGACCGTGCCGATCTGATCACCCGAGCGGTGAACAGCCTCAGCCGCTCCTTATTTCAGGAGCTGTTGATTGTCAGCCTGGTGGTCGTGCTGTTTCTGCTACACGCGCGCTCGGCGTTGGTGGTGATCATCACCTTGCCATTGAGTATCTTAATGGCCTTTATTGTTATGCGGCTGCAGGGGCTTAATGCCAATATTATGTCGTTAGGGGGCATCGCCATCACCATCGGCGCTATGGTTGATGGGGCCATCGTCATGGTTGAAAACGGTCATACCCACCTGACTGAGTGCAGAGCTAAAAAAGGTAGTGAGCTGACTACAGCCGAACGCTGGCGGGCAATAGGCGACGCCTGCCGCCAGGTCGGCCCGGCGCTATTTTTCTCCCTGCTGGTGATTACGGTCTCATTTTTGCCAATATTTACCATGCAGGCGCAGGAAGGGCGCATGTTCAGCCCGCTGGCCTTTACCGCGACCTATTCAATGGCCGCCGCAGCTATTCTGGCCGTCACGCTGGTGCCGGTGCTCATGGGGTTTTTCATGCACGGCAACATTATTGCTGAGCAGAAAAACCCGATTAACCGATTGCTACACAGTCTGCATACCCCGGCATTAACCCTGGCCATGCGCTGGCGGGGTGTCACCCTGCTGTTGGCGCTGGTGCTGCTGGTGGTGACGATCTACCCCTGGTCTAAGCTGGGCAGCGAATTTATGCCACCGCTGGATGAGGGCGATATTCTCTACATGCCCACCACCTTTCCGGGTATTTCGATCACCAAAGCCAAAGAACTCATGCAGCAGACCGACAAAATCCTGGTCACTTTTGCCGAGGTTCAGCAAGTTTTCGGCAAAGTCGGTCGGGCGGACACAGCCACCGATTCAGCACCGCTGGCTATGTTAGAAACCACGGTTCGGCTCAAGCCCAGAGCGCAGTGGCCCGACCCGAGTAAAACGACCCGTGAGCTGATGGCTCAGATGGACGCGGCGATTCAATTTCCGGGGCTCGCCAACAGCTGGACCATGCCGATCAAAACCCGCACCGATATGCTCTCTACTGGCATTAAAACGCCGGTAGGAATCAAGGTTTCCGGTCCTGATTTGAACGTGTTGCAGGCGCTTTCGCAGCAGATCGAACAGACGATGAAAGCCCTGCCGGAGACCACTTCTGCCTTTGGTGATCGCGCAGTGGGGGGCTACTACCTCGATTTTGATATTAACCGCAAAGCCGCTGCTCGTTATGGGCTGACCACCGGCGCCGTGCAGGACGTGATTCAAAGCGCCATTGGCGGCATGAATGTCACTGAAACTGTGGAAGGGTTAGAGCGCTATCCCGTTAACCTGCGCTATCCACGGGATTTGCGCAGCGATCTTGAAAGCCTGAAGCGGGTGCTAGTGGCCACCCCCACTGGCGCACAAATTCCCCTTGGAATGGTGTCAGAGCTGAGCCTGCGCCGCGGCCCGCCGGTGATTAAAAGCGAGAACGCGCGCCCCAATGCCTGGATCTACGTGGATATTTCTACCGCAGACATCGGCGGTTTCGTCGCCAAAGCCAAACAGGCACTGGCGGATGAGGTAACGATTCCACCAGGCTACACGGTGAGTTGGTCGGGGCAGTTTGAATATATGGAGCGGGCGGCGAACAGACTGCGGATTGTCGCGCCAATCACCTTACTGATCATTTTTCTGTTGCTCTATCTTAACTTTCGCAACATAGCGGAACCGCTGGTGGTGATGCTTTCGATCCCGTTTGGGTTGGTCGGGGGGATCTGGTTGATATACGCCTACGACTACCAGATGTCTGTTGCCGTTGCCGTGGGGTTTATCGCCCTGGCAGGGATGGCGGCGGAGATTGGCGTGTTGGTACTCAGTTTTATCGATACTGAGATTGCGCGGTGCCGGACGGAGACGGGTGGGGCACTAACTGGTGGCCAAATTAAAGACGCGGTCTTGTCCGCGACTTCCCGCCGGGTCCGACCAGTGGCGATGACCGCACTTTCGACCATCGCCGGGCTAATCCCGATCATGCTCAGTACTTCCACTGG
>QNFC01000075.1 GCA_003645395.1 Gammaproteobacteria bacterium | reverse complement strand
CCGCTGAGATTTTTTATTTAGGCAATGAAGTCGGTTGGATTTCGTGACCCGGGATCCAAGGGGCTCGCCAGGACCTGTTGTGGGTCAGAGCACCGTAGCGAGTCCATCGCGTAGGATTTTCGGGGTAACGAAAATTAGCAGTTCGCTTTTGTCATTCGTATCGCTACGGGTTCGAAAGAAGAAGCCGACAAAAGGGAGTTCGCTCAAAAAGGGTGTGCGCGTTTCTGAGTGCGTTTTTGTTTGTTCGTAAATGCCACCAATAACGATGGTGTCACCATTGTCAACTAGAACCTGCGTATTGATGCTCTGAGTATCGATGGTAGGTACGCCAGCGACGGTTGGACCCACTGCGTCTTTGTTGACTTCCAGATCCATTATTATGTGATCGTCAGGAGTGATCTGTGGTGTTACGCGCAGGCTCAACACCGCGTCCTTGAAAGAGGTTGACGTTGCGCCGCTGGAACTGGCTTCCTGATAAGCAATCTGTGAACCTTGTGAAATTACCGCTTCACGTTGATTGGAAGTGACCACACGTGGATTGGAGAGAATTTCACCTTTGCCGTCCGCTTCTAACGCCGATAGCTCTAATTCAAGCAAACGATCAGCTTTTGAAATCGCGAAGGCGATGGAGTTGGCGGTGAATCCGTTGATGCCTGCCGCGGGTAAGTTGATGCCTAAACGATCACTCAGCTCTACATCATCGCCGTTGATAACGTCCGTAGTTGCAGACAGGTTCCCAGAGGTTACGCGGGGAGAGTTGGCGCCACCGTTTCTTTTGGTCAGGCCTAGCCGAACGCCAAGGTTTTTGCTGAAATCAGTGCTTGCGTTGACGATGCGTGATTCGATTAATACCTGTTGTACAGCGACATCCAGTGTTGAAATCAACTGGCGGACATCGGCGATTTTATCTTCGGTATCGTGAAGGATAAGCGTGTTAGTGCGCTCATCGATAGTGACGTTGCCACGCTCCGTGAGCAGATTGTTTTCATCGGCAGTGATCAGGTCGGCCAGGTCAGCTGCGCGGGCGAAATTGATCCCCACGTATTCAGTGTAGAGCGGAGCGAGTTCTTCGAGTTGCTGTAGGGCTTCGAGTTCCATGCGCTCGCGGGCAGCGATTTCCTCAGCTGGAGCAACCCACATTACGTTGCCATCTTCTCGCTTTGCTAACCCTTTGGTAGACAAAATAATGTCCAGGGCTTGATCCCAGGGAACATTTTTTAGTCTTAAGGTTACGGTGCCGGTGACTGTGTCGCTGGCGACCAGGTTTTTGCCGGTGAAGTCAGCGAGCAACTGCAACACAGACCGTACTTCAATGTTCTGAAAATTCAGCGAGAGTCTTTCGCCATCGTAGGCGCTTTTTCGCCGGGTAATCTCTGCGGTGGAAAGTGCCGCTAGCGGTTGAACCTCGACCGTATAAAGGCCTTCCGTTTGATAGGCCAGAATTTCGTAGTCACCAACGGCTGAGATAACCATGCGTACAGAGTCACCAATCTGACGGGTCTCCACGGTGGTCGCTGGGGTTCCGAAATCGGTTACTGTTAGCCGTCTGGCGAATTCTTCGGGGACAGCTGAGTCCAGAAATTCAACGACTACCTTTCCGGGTTCTTCGCGACTATCGATGTCAATATTTTCGCTCGAGAGACTCACAGTGATTCGTGCCTCGCCACTCGTGCCGCGGTGGAAATCAACACCGGTGATGCTGTTGTGACCAGGAGCCATTCTTGTAGGTGTTGGAGCTGCTGCACGACGGGCTTGCTGCATGAAGGGAGTTATAGTGATGAAGACATTATTCCCATCTGACTGGGTCGCCCAGCCGGCAGCCTGATTAAGGTTTACGACAAGGCGAGTACGGGCGTTTCCTTCCAGGGCTGTCAAGTTACGGACGAGGTCAAGATTCATGTCGATCTTGTTAGTGGCAAGGTCGTTACCAACTGACGCAAAATCAAGGACCAATCGGGGTGGTTCATCAATGGTGAAACCTTTGGGTTCCACAGCAGCCTCGGTTAGCGAAATTTTAAGTTGAACTTCACCGCCCGGTAGCTGTGAAAACTCGACGTTGTCTATTGTATTTGCCAGAACGGGTCCGGAAGTTGCGGCAAGCGCTAGTAGCCCGGCGATCAAGGTTTGTGATAGGCGCTTGCCGGGTCGGTGGAGTCGGTTTTTCAGCTTGATGCTCATGGCAGTTTCCAGTTCAGTGGAGTGCTTTTCCAGAAGGTGTCTATTCGACAATTGAGATTGACGCATCGCGTTCGATCCAACCACCGAGTCCATCAGGAATGATTTCTTTGAGGTTAATTGAGTAATCTTCTATCTGAGTGATTCGACCAAAATTTTGGCCAATGTAGTTGCCTAGCGAACTGCGGGTAACAGTTTTATCCGGTGCCTGAAGAATTGCCCACGTCTGGCCATCCTGGTTGAGGGTTCCCACCATGCTTAACGCGTCCAGTGGGAAGCTCTCTAGCGGCTCTTTAGGACGATTCAGGTCGGGAGAGATTCCTGAACTAACTGTGTTACCCGCGGCTATGCCTGGTTTTTGTTGGTCAAATAAGCTGTTCTCAAAAGGATCCGGCAGGTGTGAAGCCTCATAAATGAAATTTTTATAAGGTTTTAATATGGGTAGTGGTTCTACTTTTGGTTTGGTCTGGGCCTTTACTTCTGCCATCCACTCCAGCAGGTCGCTATTGTCGGATGAGCAGCCACTCAGTGTGCTCACCAGAACAGCTACAAATATTAGCCTGACGTACCGCTTTAAAATCATTATTTATTCATCCAGATAACGGTAGGTTTTGGCCGTGCCAGTCATGACCAATTTGTCGCCATCTTTTTTCATCTGTAAATCATGCATGGTGACAATGCGTGGAAAGGCCGCCACGTCGCTAACAAACTCGGCGACCTGGTGGAACTGGCCTGTAACCTTGATGCTGATGGGTAGTTCGGCGTAAAAGTCAGCTGGTTTTTCAGTTTTTGGTTCAAAAAGATCAAATTCGAGACCGTGGCCTAAACCCGCCTGGGTGATTTCAACCAACAGGTCGGCAACCTGGGTGCTATCTGGGAGTTGTCGGCGCAGGGTTTCAAAGGTTTGTCGCATCTCTGCTAACTGGCGCTTATAGCTATCAAGGTTTATAGCTTTTTTATATTTGGTGACAAACGTATCGCGTAACGCCAGTTCTTCTTTTTGCACTTTTTCTAATTCAGCAAGCGTATCTTTAGTGATCAGGAAATAACCGCCCACTAAGACCAGTACCGATAAAACGACAACGGCCGCACTCTTGATGACTAGTGGCCAGTCACCTGTGTTAGATAGCTCGATATCACTGAAATCGATCTCGCGTAAATCATTTAGATTCATAGCCATTTATCTTTTCTTCGCTTTTTTTCGTTTGCTGGTCTGATTTTGGTCGCTATCCTCATCGGTATCTGGCGACCACTGTTTTGCCCGCAAAGTAAATTGGCTGGTTTTACCCTGTTTAGATTCAGCGGTGCGAATGACTGTCAGGGTTGGATCAGTTAGCCATTCCGATTTTTCTATGTTGCGCATGAATGTTGAAACTCGGGCATTAGACTGTGCAAACCCATGAATAGTAAGGTTTTTCCCGCTTTGAGAAATGCTGCTTGTGTAAACTCCATTGGGTAGCGTACGCACTAGCTCGTCAAAAAGGTGGACAGCCAGTGGGCGTGTTCCCTGGAGGGATTGAATAATATTCATCCGCGCAAGCAATGCGTCTTTTTGTGCCTGTAGGGTGTTGATCTCCTCAATTTGCTCGTTAAGTTTGAGGATTTCCGCAGTAATGATGTTATTGCGGTCTTGCTGGGCAGAGATCGCACCATTTATCAGTAATTGAACAGCTCCAACTACCAACATCATCGTGACAGCTGAGATAGCCAGCGTGATGTAAAAACGCTTTTCCCGGTCTTGACGGATTTCATCCCGCCATGGAAGCAGATTAACGCGTGGCATCGTCGAGGCTCCTCATTGCCAGACCGCAAGCAATCATTAGCGATGCCGCGTCTTTTTGCAGGTTGTCTGTGTTGACTCGACTGGCGGTCTTCATCTCAGCAAATGGGTCGGCGACCAACGCCGGTACCCCGATCTGTTGTTCCATAATTTCTACTAATCCAGGCAATAGCGCGGTCCCACCGCAAAGGATGATCTGGTCTATCTGTTGGAGAGAGGTAGAAGAAAAAAAGGTTTGCAATAGGCGGCTGGTTTGCTTTGCGAGCGATTCGATGAAGGGCTGTAGAAGGTCGGTGGCATAGTCATCTGGAAGTTCGCCAGACTTTTTGGCGCGTCCGGCATCTTCGGGTGAGAGCCCATAACGGTGTTGAATTTCATCGGTAAGCTGGCGTCCGCCAAGGTTTTGGTCGCGGGTGAAAATTGATTGCCCGTTCTGGATGATGTTCAGCGTTGTTGCGGTGGCGCCGATATCGACTATTGCAATTGTGGCATTTCGAATATCAGCAGGCAGCTGCCTGGCAACGAGTTTATAAGCGGCTTCCATTGCATAAGCTTCGATATCGACGACATTGGCGATCAGGCCAGTGTCGGCAATAACATCTACCCGTTGGTCAACTGTATCGCTGCGGGCAGCGGCTAATAACACGTCTACTGTTTCTGCATTGTCTTTGTTAGGTCCGAGTACCTGGAAATCTAGATAAACCTCGTCGAGCGAGTAGGGGATATATTGGTCGGCTTCAAGGGATATCTGTTCTCCCATCTGTTTGCCCGGCAGGTCGCCCGGCATGGTGATAGTTTTGGTAATTACGGAAGATCCCGATACTGCAATGGCCACATGTTTAACTTTTACTTTTGCCAGTTTGATAACTTTTTCGAGCGCCTCCACGACCAGTTCCGGTGCGACGATGTTCTTTTCGGCAATAGCCTCAGGCGGTAGCGGAGTAACAGCGTAGTGATCGACACGATAGCTATCACCATGGGCGCTGAGCCCGAGGAGCTTTATAGCCGTTGTGCTAATATCTATGCCGACCAGTGGAGGCGGCGTTCTACGAAAAAGCCCCAAAATAAAACCCTTTATTTAACCGATTTAATGATGCAACTAGGCACATATATTTATTACTCGATTTTAGGTAGCGGCTCCCCCTCGAAGAAGTTGAGATGAAAAGGTTATTTTTTTGGTTACTCGCTAGTTTTCTTAGTTTGGGGGCTCTGTCGTTACTCCTGGCGCTGGTGGTTGTTTATTTTTTATTGCCGCAGTTGCCTGACCCCAAAAGTTTGCGTTCTTTCGAGTTCCAGGTGCCGTTGGCTATCTATGCGCGCGACGGCACTTTGATCGGGGAATTTGGCGAACAGAAGAGAATCCCGGTGAAGTTGCAGCAAACACCGTTGTTGTTGCGTGATGCAATCGTCGCGGCGGAAGATGACCGGTTCTATTCACACATGGGTGTCGATTGGCTCGGAATACTGCGTGCAGCGGGAGAGCTAGTACGTACTGGTGAAAAGCGTTCGGGGGGGAGCACAATCACCATGCAGGTGGCGCGGAACTTTTTCCTTAGTCGGGAAAAGACCTACCTGCGCAAGGTTACTGAAATCCTGTTAGCGGTGGAAATAGAGAGGCAACTCTCAAAGGAAGAAATTCTTGAGCTGTATATAAACAAAGTTTTTCTCGGGCAGCGAGCGTATGGATTTGGTGCTGCCGCACGGGTGTATTATGGTAATGAATTACGAGAATTAAATTTGGCTCAGTTAGCCATGTTGGCTGGTCTGCCGAAGGCCCCCTCACGTTATAACCCGGTTAGAGACCCCGGCGCTGCAATTGCCCGCCGTGGGTATGTGCTAGAACGAATGTTGATCGATGGAAAGATCGGCGATGAAATGTACCGTAAGGCTATGGATGAGCCGGTCAGTGCCCGGTTACACACCCGCGAAATAGATCTTGATGCGGGTTACGCAGCAGAAATGGCTCGCGCATGGGCTGTGGCGCGCTATGGTGTAGCGGCGTATTCACGTGGATTAAAGATTGAGACGACGCTTGACCCGTTGATGCAGGAGGCTGCCAACCGATCGCTACGGCATCATCTGGTTAATTACGAACAGCGCCATCGATATCGAGGACCAGAACAGCATTTCTTGCTGGGCGATGAAAAGGTTCCCCAGGCGTTGAACGCGTTGGTCGTCCAGAATGAGATGGGTGGGTTAGAACCGGCGGTGGTTATTGAGGTGACCGAGGATGGATTGACTGCCGTTATGGGTGAAGGAACGGAAGTTGCTCTGGATAAGAAATTTTTACGATGGGCAGAGGGTTACTGGCGGTCTTCTGCTGCCTCTGGGCAGGCCGGATTTCGGGTTGGTGACATGATTCGGCTTGCCAGGGGGGAGAAGCTAGAGTGGGAGCTGGCCCAAATCCCCGAGGTGCAGGGGGCGTTAATTTCGATTGATGCGGCAGATGGTGCGATAAGAGCGGTAAATGGCGGTTTTGATTTTGCTCAGAGCAAATTCAACCGAGTCCTTCAGGCAGACAGGCAACCAGGGTCAAACTTTAAGCCCTTTCTCTACACGGCTGCGTTGGCCAATGGTTTTACTGCCGCTTCACTTATTAATGATGCCCCGCTAGTGTTTAACGACGATACCCGCGATGGGGGTTGGCGGCCACAAAATTATTCTGGGAAATTTTTCGGTCCAACCAGGCTCAGGGTGGGGTTAACCAAATCGAGAAATCTGGTATCTGTGCGGTTGTTGCAGGCAATTGGGGTTAACCGGACGAGAGAGTTTTGCCTTCGATTTGGGTTTCCGCCAGAAAAACTCCCAAAGAATCTTTCCCTGGCTTTAGGGAGTGGCGCGATGACCCCGATGGAATTAATTACCGGTTACGCCGTGTTAGCAAATGGCGGGTATCGCGTTGAGCCGCATTTGGTAACAAAGGTTTTAGATCAACAAAACGAGGTGGTGTGGACCGGCTCTTATCCGTTAGTCCCAAGTGGTAATGTGCAGCAATTGAACCAAGGTGAAGCCGGTGGTGATAAGGTCGAAACAGTAGATGAATTAGCCGATCAATCTTCGGTTTCTCCTATTGATTCTGACAGTCAGGGGGGACAGCTGAGTGTTTCGTCCTTTCCTGGTGAAACGTCGTATCCGTTGCCTGTCGAGGCCCAACGTATTCTCCCCGAAGCGGAGGTGTTTTTAATCAATTCGATGCTCCGTGACGTTATTAAGAAGGGGACTGGGCGAAAAGCAAAACGATTGGGCCGTAACGATCTGGCCGGGAAAACGGGTACAACTAATAATCAACTTGATGCCTGGTTTAGCGGTTATGCGGCGGGGGTTGTCACTACCGCCTGGGTCGGGTTCGATAAGCCCCGGTCGTTAGGAAAACGGGAAACGGGTGCCCGAGCTGCGCTACCAATTTGGATAGAATATATGGAGCAGGCGTTAGCGGGTCTGCCGGAACAACCTTTGAAGCAGCCAGCGGATGTAGTGAGTGCACGAATTCGTGCCGATACCGGGCAGTTAGCCGACGCTGATGAAGAGCAGGCAATATTTGAATACTTTAAGGTTAGTGATCTTGAAAAATTGAGGAGTATTGAAACTTATCAGCCCGAGGGCGAGTCGGATCGGGCTGAAATATTTTGAATGGTTGCTGACGCATTTCAGGATCGAGTTAGTCAAATTGTTGAGTGGTTGTTTGTCGAGAAATATAGTTAGTTTGTAGGTCTTTTTCTCCAAATAAGTTAGATTAAATTTTTCTTTATTTTTT
>QNFC01000074.1 GCA_003645395.1 Gammaproteobacteria bacterium | reverse complement strand
GGAAATCCAACGTGCTTTATCAGGCCATTGATGACAGTGATTTTTATCAGTGCCCTACCGAGGTAGCCAGTCGTTCACGGATGAACGTGCCCTTTACATTGGCTAATGCTGAGCTGGATGGGCTGTTCATACAGCAGGCGGCTGAAGCGGGTCTGGTTAATTTGAAAGGGCATCGCTCTGTGGGTGGTATGCGTGCAAGCATTTACAACGCCATGCCAGAAGAGGGTGTCGCTGCCCTGGTTGATTTCATGGCCGAATTTGCCCGCCGGCAGGGATGATCTTTTGTAACGATAGCTCATCGGTGGTTTGCAGAAACCGTATTAGCGGGGGCGTTGGTTGAACCCAAAAAACCAATTGTTACCGCTGGCTATCGTTGGATTGAGTGAGCGCGCGACGAACCGACTGCGTTCTTTTTTGCATGAAGTTGCAGATCATCTGTGCACGGTTGTTGATCTGCCGGCTGCTCAGGCCATTGTGGCGGATGTGGATGGTGATGAGTTCGACTGGTTGCAGTTTCGCGCTGAGCATCCGCATCGGCCGACCATGGTTTTGTCGCGTCACCGGCCTGAAATCGAAGATGTGATCTGGGTGCCGAAGCCGATTATGGAGGCGGCGCTGATTGAGGCGATTAGCTGGGCGACGAGTTATGTTCGTCAAGGGCTTACAACTAATAAGCAGGTTCAAGGCAGTCGCCACGGTGCGGACATGGTGGTCAACCCGGCACGGCTGGCACGGGCGAGTGGCCGTCGCGAACGGGATGTCACCCTCACCATGTCAGAGTTCGACGATTCGCGAACATTGTTGCGTGGCGTGCAGGCGGCAGTCAGGCTAGCTGCTGAGAGTAAGCAGGTGGTGACGCTGGATATTGCAGATGAGGGCAATCTGGCGATATTACCGCGGGATTCGTTGGCAGCCATTTCTGTTGATTCAGCACGGCTCCTGGATTGGGCCCGCGACGAGGAGATAAACGCAAAAATAACTTTTTCTACCCTGACGTTGGAGCAAGAACGTGAATTGCTGAGACGTTTGGAACAGTACAACGATGTGATAACGCTGGATGCATTGTTGTGGAAGTTGGCAGTGTGGACTGCCCGAGGTCGTCTGCCCGAGGGGGCAGACCCGGTAGCTCGTTATTATCTACGCTGTTGGCCAAACTTTACCCGGCTGATGGTGATTCCCCATGCAGTTAGAATTGCTGCGCTTGGGGTGCGAGAGCCCATGTCTTTGATTTTTATCGCGGATGCGTTGGAGATCGCCCCGGCGGATGTGTTCAGTTTTTATTATTCAGCAATGGCTATAGGTCTGGCGGGACTTGCTCAGCGAGAAGATGATTATTTGCTGGCAAACCGAGCTGCCGAGGATGATCCAAAGGCAAGTCTGCAGCGGGCGATAATGCACATCGGTAGAAACATCGGATGATCATTTAATGGCGCCCCGCGCCTCAAGAGCGATTCCTTTGGGCAGTCAGCTGGATCGCTATGAGTTCCTGCAGGTGCTAGGAACGGGTAGCTTCGGTATCACTTATCGAGCCCGCGACCTGGATCGAGGTATCGATGTTGCCATTAAGGAGTATCTGCCTAAAGAAATTGCCGAGCGGGGCAGCGGCATGGAGGTCCGACTGCTAGCCCCGGAGCACGAACGGTTTTACCAGTGGGGGATGGACCGGTTCGTCACCGAAGCTCAAATTCTGGGTCAGTTTCATCACCCTAATGTGGTGAAAGTGCTGAACTATTTTCATGCCAATGGCAGTGCTTATTTTGTCATGGAGTATCAGGCTGGCCGTGACCTGAATAAAATCATTAAAGCCCTCGATAAAAAAATGGCGGAAGGTCAGCTTCGCGCCTGGTTGATACCTGTACTCCGTGGGCTCAACGCGATTCATAGCAAAAACTATCTGCACCGTGATGTGAAGCCCGGTAATATTTTTCTTACTCGCCGTGGTCAACCCGTGTTGCTGGATTTTGGCGCAGCCTGCTTTGCCATGGGTGACGAGGTGCGCTCCACGTCAAATGTGCTTACACCTGCCTATGCTTCAATTGAGCAGTACGGGAAAGGTAAGCCCCTTGGTCCCTGGTCGGATTTATATGCGCTGGGCGCAACGGTATATCGCTGTTTGGTGGATCGGGCTCCGGTTTCCGCACGTAATCGGGCGGCAGCACTAACCCAGGGTGATGGTGATCCTCTGGTCCCTGCTGTAGAGGTTGGCGAGGGGTTAGCGACTGATGAATTTTTAAGGGTGATTGACTGGATGTTGTCCGTCGTTGCAGCTGAGCGGCCGCAATCTGTTAAAGAGGTATTACAGGCGCTTGGCGAAAGCACGGCTGGTATTGAGAGGCGAAGTGTAGGGTCGGCAGAAAGTCTGGACGGCCCCGGTAAAGGTTCTCCCGTTCGCCCTGCTGAGGAATACAAGCTGCTCTTTGTTGGCAGTAGTGGTGCTGGCAAAACCACGGCAATTAACGAACTGGGGGATTTGCCCGCACTCGGTAGTGAGGTTTATCCCGGTGCGGTTGGTGGGCAGGTGCAACAGGCTATGACTGTTGCGCTTGATTACGCTTATATGGATTTGGGCATGAACGAGCGGGTCCACCTTTACGGAGCACCTGGCGCGCCGCACTTTGCGTTAATGGGTGAGGTGCTACGGGTGGGGGCTTTCGGTGTGGTGGTGTTGATTGATAATCGTCAGCAAGACGCTTTTTCTCAGCTCGAATTGTTGTTAACTACCTATGCAGACCTGTTACGTGATAACCGGCTGGTGATTGGGATTACCCATATGGATATAGTTAAGAGCCCTCCAGTCTCAGAGTATCAACTTTGGTTGGTCGATTACTGTAAGGACAAGGCAGTTGTTCCCGCTATTTTTGAGGTAGATGCCCGTTCTGCACGCGATTTGAAAATATTGCTACAGGCGCTTTTTTACGCCCATAGCCCGGCAGTTTCCCAGTCGGGATAGTATTGTCAGCGCTTATCAGGTGATAAACTGTGCAGGCGTTATGTTCGCCATCACTGTCTGGTGTAACTGTTCGTTCGATGTCTGGATCTCAGCCAATTGAGTGCGCACAGTTGGGTAAAGTGGCTGCCGCTGAATGCCGTCGGCGTGAGGATAGACTAAGTGGATGATTCTAAGGAAATAGCCGATTTGCTGGCGACGCTGGTCAGCGAAAACCCCGGTGCTGCCGGCTGTTTAATCGTTGGCCTTGATGGCGTGATTATCCAGTCGAATTTACCCGATGAATACAACATTGATTATCTTGGTGCCGGAGGTGCTTCACTGACGGCGCTGGCAGGCTCCCTGCTTAACCATTCTGTGGGTGGTGATTTAGAGAGTTTGCAACTTGGGGGGACGCAAGGTCAGCTATTGGCGATTCTGATTGCTGATGACATTGCATTGATCATAGTCGCGCAGCGGAGCATGGACGCGGAATTGGCAGTAGAGTTGGCGACCAATGCTGCGCCGATGTTGGCACAGTATCTTTAAAAATTTTCTGCAAACCTGCGCTGCCGCGGAGGTTTGTTTATTAATAATTGTGATGATTAGTTCTCAAGTTTCATGGAGTGAATGTGTTTAAAGTTAATACCCTCAACAATATTTCGCCGGTCGGTTTGCAGCGGCTAGAACCCGATACCTATGATCTCGAAGGATCTCTGGAAGACGCCGAGGTGGTTTTGCTGCGTTCTGCCAACATGCATGAGATGGAGATTCCGGCTGGTTTAAAGGCAGTGGGCAGAGCGGGAGCTGGGGTTAACAATATCCCGGTCGACCAGTTTAGTGCGGTTGGAATTCCCGTTTTTAATACCCCGGGGGCTAATGCCAACGCGGTAAAAGAACTGGTGGTTGCTGGCATGCTCCTATCGGCTAGAAATTTGGTGCAAAGCTGGGACTATACGCGCCAGTTGACCAGCGCCGGTTCCGAGTTGAGTAAAGAAGTGGAAGCCGCCAAAAAGCAGTTTGCCGGGTATGAACTGCCGGGGCGCACGTTGGGCGTTGTCGGCCTCGGCGCCATTGGCAGGCAGGTGGCCAAGGTAGCGATTGACCTGGGTATGAAAGTGATCGGCTATGACCCCGGTTTAACTATTTCAGGTGCGTGGCAGTTGTCAGGCGAAATTCTGCAGGCAGCCAGCGTTGATGAGTTGATGGCCAAAAGTGATATGGTCACTTTTCATGTGCCGCTTAACGAGCACACCCGTGATCTTCTCGATGAAAAGCGCGTCAGGTTACTCAAAAAAGGCGCTACGGTACTCAACTTTGCCCGCGAAGGCATCGTTAATAACGAAGCCGTCTTAGCGGCACTAGAGTCCGATCAACTGCATGCATATGTGTGTGATTTCCCCACCGCAGAGTTACGTGCCTGCGCGAAGGTGATTAGCCTGCCTCACCTGGGCGCATCCACGCGCGAAGCTGAAGAGAATTGTGCGGTGATGGTGGTCGATCAGGTGCGTGAGTACCTCGAATACGGCAATATCAGTAATTCGGTGAATTTTCCCGATGCCATGCTACCTCGTAGCGACGGGTATCGGCTTGCCGTAGTGAATTCAAATGTACCGAATATGGTGGGGCAAATCGCCACCTATCTGGCTGAAGCCGGGTTAAATATTATTGATATGCTGAACAAGTCCCGTGGTGACCTGGCGTATACCCTCGTAGATACCGATGGCAAATTGCCCGACGAAGTGGCGCAAAAAATCCGCGATATTGACGGCGTATTATCGGTGCGGATGATTTAGAAGACTCCCAGTATCGAGCCCCTGATGGCAAAGGATTCAGATTCAGTTTTGCAGCAGGCGCGAGCACGTATCGACGCCATTGATGATCAGCTGCTGGAATTGCTGAGTCGGCGTGGAGAGCTTGCCCATCAGGTGGCTCTGGGTAAGCAGGCAGACGCCGGCGGTGAGGTTGTTTATTATCGCCCGGAACGCGAGGCAGCAGTACTTCGCCGGCTTTTTGAAAATAATCGTGGGCCGTTTTCAGACCAGACGATCACTGCGGTTTTTCGGGAAGTGATTTCTGCAACCCTAGCGCTGGAAAAGCCACCCAGAATTGCAGTATCCACTGTTCCTGGCAGTATCTCAGAGTTGGCCGTAGTTACCCAGTTTGGGCGTTTTGCACAGATAGATCGCTTCCCCAGCAATCTTAAGGCGCTGCAGGCGGTGGGGAAAACCAATGACCTTGCGGTAATCGCGATTGAGGATTCGGTTTCCGGCCTGTTTCCAGAGCAGCTGAAGATGGTCATCGATTCCGGGTTGTTACCGGTCGCTGAGGTGGTGATAGAGGGTCAATGCCGAGTGTTCGCTACCGGTAGCCCTGATGCAAAGACGCCTGTTGAGATTGACGCGGATGCCGGTATCGGTTCTTTTGATTTGCTCGGTGATCTGCCCAGGCAAATTATCAGTAGTGGCCGCTATTGTCAGTTATTAGCTCAACCCGTTGGCGATCATCTATTGTGGGTGAATGTTGATAGAAGTCTTGATGGCTGGCGTATTGATCCCCGGTTTTTACATGTTGTCGTTCCCGTAAGCGCTCGGTTTCTGGTGCTGGGCTCCCAGTATTGTCAGCCTACAGGTCGTGACCGTACGTTGTTGGCAGTCGATACCGGAGGGCTGTCTATTGAATTGGCGACGATACCCCAGGTTATTGATGGTTCTGTGTTACTGGTTTCAGTCGACACAGGGTCGAGCCGTTGGGCGTTAATCGTTGAAGGTCATGGTGAAGATCAAAGTGTGCAGGCCTTGCTCGCAGAATTATCGGACCTCTTTTCGTCGGTGATCGTAGCAGGGTCCTGGCCGGTAGTGACCTATCGCAGTTTCAATGACTGACATCGTCGCTCGTCTGGCAGCACCGGGCCCCTACAGCGTTAACCCTTATCGACCCGGCAAGCCAGTTGCTGAACTGGAGAGAGAATACGGAATTCACGATGCGATTAAGCTTGCCTCTAACGAAAACCCATTGGGAGCCAGTCCACTGGCAATCGCGGCGCTATCAAACTGCTCTAATCATTTGGCTGAATACCCCGATGGGAGTGGCTATTATTTAAAAAACAAACTTGCCGAGTTTTACGATCTGCGCCACGAGCAATTGGTATTGGGTAATGGCTCCAACGAGGTGTTGGAACTGATCGCTAGCGCATTTTTAACTCCAGCCACCAGCGCGGTGATGTCAGCGCACTGCTTCACCGTCTATCCCATCGTGTCGCGATCGGCTGGAGCGAAGATTATCGAGGTGCCCGCCCAAAACTGGGGGCACGATTTGTCGGCAATGGCCGCGGCCATCCGGGCCGATACGCGGGTAGTCTTCGTTGCCAATCCAAACAACCCCACCGGCACGTCGGTTAGTCGATCGGCGCTGGTCGCTTTTCTCGACCAACTCCCCGATCATGTAGTGGTGGTGCTGGACGAAGCCTATATTGAATATAATGACGATGCCGAATTTCCTGATGGGCTTGAGTGGCTGCCGCGATATCCCAATCTTATTGTGTTGCGCACCTTCTCAAAAATTTATGGTCTGGCTGGTTTGCGTATTGGTTTTGGTGTTGCTGATCCGCAGGTTATCGATTTGCTCAACCGGATACGCCAACCTTTTAACGTTAACAGTATGGCCTTGATTGCTGCCGAGGCTGCCCTTGATGACTCCGGTCATTTGCGGCAATCGCAGCAGATAAATCAGCAGGGCATGGCCAGTTTATGCGCAGGCGTTAAGCGGCTGGGTTTAGACTATATCTCGTCGAAAGCTAATTTCATTGCCGTCGATCTTTATCAGCCCGCGTTGCCGGTTTACAAGGCGATGTTGCGACACGGGGTAATTGTTCGCCCGATCGACAACTATCAAATGCCCAATCACCTGAGGATAACCGTGGGACTGGAATTACAAAACCAGCGTTGTTTGCAGGCGCTTGAGGCAGCACTGGATGAACTCGGATGTGTAAGCCACAATGATTGATCGGATGGTGATTATTGGCCTGGGGCTGATTGGCGGCTCCCTTGGCCTGGCCGTAAAGCAGCGTGGCCTTTGTAAACAGGTGATCGCATGTGGCCGAGATCCGGCTAAATTGCAGGGCGCGATAGATCGCGGGATTGTGGATGAGGTTAGTGAGTCGTGGGGCGAAGCCGTGGAGGGCGCCGATGTGGTGGTGCTGGCGACCCCGGTGAGTGTTGTCGAAGAGGTGCTGCAAAAAATTGCTCCCCAGCTGCGGC
Organism: Gammaproteobacteria bacterium; assembly: GCA_003645395.1. Lineage (GTDB taxonomy): Bacteria > Pseudomonadota > Gammaproteobacteria > Immundisolibacterales > Immundisolibacteraceae > QNFC01. The sequence goes on along the minus strand of QNFC01000074.1, from coordinate 599 downwards.
CGGGAACGATTATCACCGATGTCGGCAGTACTAAAGGGTCAGTGATCGCCGCAGCACAGCGGGTCTTCGGCGAGTTGCCCGGCGGGTTTGTGCCAGGCCACCCTATTGCCGGCACTGAGTTTTCTGGCTATGAACACGCATTGGCAGATCTATTTGTAGATCATAAGGTGATTTTGACTCCGCTGGCAGAGTCGTCCCCTGTTGCAGTTGCCCGCATATCTCGGCTATGGCGGGAGCTTGGGGCAGAAGTCATCGAGATGAGTAGTGATGACCACGACAAGGTGCTCGCGGCCACCAGCCACCTGCCACACATGCTCGCTTTTGCGTTGGTGAAAATGCTCGCTGACCGCGATGATCACCAGGCGGTATTTGATTTTGCCGCTGGCGGCTTTAAAGATTTTACCCGCGTGGCCTCTAGTGACCCATCAATGTGGCGCAGTATTGCCCTGGCGAATGCCAAAGAGTTGGGCGACCTGTTAATTCGATATCAGGGGTTGCTGGGCGAGATGGTTCAGAGGTTGGAAGATGGCGACGGTGCCTATCTCCAGCAGCTCTTTGGAGATGCCAAGACGGCAAGAGATACCCACCTGGTGAACCGC
>QNFC01000073.1 GCA_003645395.1 Gammaproteobacteria bacterium | reverse complement strand
TCAATGAATCGCAATCTCAAACCCGAAATTGAAACCCTGTTCATGACCCCGGCAGAGCAGTACAGCTACATTTCCTCAAGTCTGGTGAAAGAAGTCGCGCGATTTAATGGTGACGTTTCCATGTTCCTCCACCCGCTGGTGCTGGAACAGCTACAGCAAAAACTGGCTCAAGCCTGAGTCGACAACGCCGACATTTTCGATGGCACTAAAAATCACCGAAGAATGTATTAACTGCGACGTTTGCGAGCCAGTCTGCCCCAACGAAGCCATTTTTTTCGGCACCGAAATTTACGTTATCGACCCCCTGCTCTGCACCGAATGTGTGGGCCATCACGACGAACCCCAATGCCTGATGTTATGCCCGGTAGAATCAATAGAAAAAGACCCCGAGTGCCCAGAACAGCTCAGCGAGCTAGCACTCAAATACCAGCATTTGACGGGTGAACCCGCTGCTCTCCCGCCCACTAAATATTTAATGGCAAAAGAATGAAAAAACTGATTTTTACTATCCTGCTTGCGCTAACCACTAATATCTCGGCCGCCACACCCCAGCTTGGCGCAATTGCCACCGCCCACCCACTGGCGACAGAAGTTGGGTTTGAGGTACTTGCCGCCGGCGGCAACGCTTTTGATGCCGCCGTCGCCATCAGCGCAGTGCTTGGCGTCGTTGAACCTAGCAGCTCGGGATTTGGCGGCGGGGGCTTCTGGCTGCTGCATGATCAAGCCTCAGATAGCCAGGTGATGATTGATGGCCGCGAAAAAGCCCCAGCAGCAGCTGATCGAGATATGTATCTTGACGACCAGGGAGAGTTTCAACGTTTAAATTCTCTCAATGGCCCGCTAGCGGCGGGTATTCCGGGGCTGCCCGCAGCACTGGTCACCATTACCCGCGACTATGGCAAACGGTCGCTTGCCGACAATCTGGCAAGCGCCGAACGCATCGCCCGCGAGGGGTTTGTGGCCGACCAGCACTACTTAAGAATGGCCAAAATGCGGCTGGACGCCTTAACTGCATCACCCGCCGCGAGCATTATTTTTCTGGATCATGACAAGGCACCCGCAACAGGTTTTTTACTCCGTCAAAAAAACCTGGCCGACACCATTCAAGCCATGCGCGACCATGGCCATAAGGGTTTCTACGCCGGGCCGGTGGCAGAAAAACTGGTCGCGGGTGTCACCGCCGCCGGCGGCATCTGGACACTGCAAGATCTGGAGCAGTACGCCGTGGTTAAACGCCAGCCCATACGCGGTACTTACCACGGGCTGAACATTATTACTGCTGCGCCGCCTTCTTCCGGCGGCATCGCCCTGGTCACTATCCTCAATATTCTTGAGCAGTTTGACCTGCACCAGCAGCCGTCATTAACCCGCAAACACCTGATTATCGAGGCCATGCGTCGCGGTTACCGAGATCGCGCCCAGTATCTCGGCGATGCCGATTTTGTCGAGATTCCCTATGAGCTGCTACTCAGCAAAGAATACGCTGCGGGGCTGCGCGCCGGCGTTCGCACTGACCGGGCCAGCAAGAGTGATCAGCTGCCAGGGCGAACCCCCGATTATGAGGGCACCGACACCACCCACTTTTCGGTTATAGATATGGACGGCAACCGCGTGGCCGGCACTCTAAGCATCAACATCCCCTTCGGCAGCGCTTTTGTACCACCGGGTACCGGCGTGCTGCTGAATGACGAAATGGATGATTTCTCTGCCAAGGAGGGCGTCCCCAACGCCTACGGTCTGGTAGGTGCCGAAGCAAACTCCATCCAGCCCGGCAAGCGACCACTGTCGAGCATGACACCCACCTTTGTTGAGCGGGGTGACCAGGTTGCCATACTCGGCACCCCCGGTGGCAGCCGGATTATCTCTATGGTGCTACTTGGGCTACTGGAGTTTGCCGAGGGCGCAGACGACCCAGCGGTGTGGACCGCCAGCAAACGCTATCACCAGCAGTACCTGCCTGATGAGGTTCAGTTCGAAAAAGGTGGGCTAGACCAGCAAACTCAGGACGACCTCGAAGCGCTCGGCCACACACTGAAAGAACTGACGCGTAATTACGGCAATATGCAGGCGATTTATAGTGACCCGGCCAATGGCGTACTTCGAGCCGCGGCGGACCCTCGGCGTAAAGGTCTGGCTGAGGTTCGCTAAACTCATGCGGCCCCCTGTCCATCAAGGCAAACTCCAGCTACGGCAAGTTCTGCAGTGGCTGGTGGAAGATGGCCTGATCACAGCCAAATCAGCCCAGGCTCTGTCAGCCGGCGGTAGCCAGGAGCATCCGCTGTTAGTTATCGCCCGACAGAACTGGAAAAGTGTCGGCAAGCCACATTCCCCACTCAGTGCCGAGCGCCTCACCGAGTGGCTGGCCAAAAGGGTCGACCTCGAATATTTCCGCATCGACCCGCTGAAGCTTGATCTGCGTTCAATAACCGGGGTCGTCTCTTTTGCTTACGCCAGTCGCTTTCAAATCATGCCGTTACGGGCAGACGACGACACCATCACCGTGGCTGTTAGCGAACCCTTCGTTTCTGACTGGCTCGACACTATCACCCACGTTAGCAAGAAAAACGTGGTGCGGGTTTTTGCCAATCCATTAGAAATCAACCGCTATCTAAACCAGCTGTTCAAACTAAACGAATCCATTGATAGCGCCGCCGACGACCGCAATAAAATTAGCGCTATCGGTAATTTTGAACAGCTCATTGAACTCGGCGCCAGCGCCCGCGACGGCGAAGACCAGCACATTGTTAATATCGTTGACTGGCTGCTGCAGTATGCTTTCGATCAACGCGCCAGTGATATTCACCTTGAACCCCGTCGCGGCGAAGGCATGCTGCGCTTTCGCATTGATGGCGTACTGCACCTGGTGCACTCAGTACCCGACAACGTCATGTCCGGAATTCTCAGCCGACTGAAAATTCTCGGCCGCATGGATGTCTCCGAAAAACGCCGCCCTCAGGATGGCCGCGTAAAAACCCGCTCACCGGGAGGGCAGGAGGTGGAGCTGCGAGCCTCCACCATCCCCACTGCATTTGGCGAGAAAATGGTGTTGCGCATTTTTGACCCGGACACGGTGATTAAAGGTTTTGGTGAGCTCGGCTTTGACAAATCCGAAACTCAGCGTTGGAACGAGCTGATTGCAAATCCCAATGGCATCATTCTGGTCTCCGGCCCCACCGGCTCAGGCAAAACCACCACCCTCTACTCCACTCTCAAACAGCTGGCCAAACCAACGCTGAATGTCTGCACCATCGAAGACCCCATCGAAATGATCGAAGCGGCCTTCAACCAGACCCAGGTACAGCCCAACGCCGGCCTAAGCTTTGCCGACGGTGTGCGCACGCTGATGCGTCAGGACCCAGACATCATAATGGTCGGCGAGATTCGCGACCACGAAACGGCAGATGTCGCGATTCAGGCAGCCCTCACCGGGCACCTGGTGCTAACAACCATCCATACCAACGATGCACCGTCATCCCTCTCCAGGTTAATGGAGTTAGGCGTGCCGCCCTATTTACTGGAAGCCACCGTATTAGGGGTGCTGGCACAGCGACTGGTGCGCACTCTCTGCCCCCACTGCAAGCAGGAAGAACCGGTGGATGAGGTACTTTGGAAGAACCTGGTGCGGCCAATCAAATTCGGGCCGCCAGCAAAAGTCTTTGCACCCGTTGGCTGCGACGAATGTCGCGGCACCGGCTTTCTCGGCCGGGTCGGTATTTACGAAATGATGATGATCGACCCCCAGATTCGCAGCCTTATCGACAAAGACCTTAATCTGCGCTCCCTACAGCGTGCGGCCCTGATTGGCGGGATGGTGCCGCTGCGAGTCGCCGGCGCCCGCAAGGTTGCCGCTGGCCTCACAACCCTGGGCGAAGTCATGCGCGTAGTACCTCCGCCGCAGGAAGATCCGCTACTTCAACCCGCCCCGGCCTGATTCGGCCTCGGCGTGCCTCGCTCTCTCGACCCAAATTTACTCAGCGGTTATTATTCTCTGCTTAACCCTACTAATCGCCTGTAGGTCTCGACTACGGTCGTAGAAAAACCGGCCGTAAAAAAACCATCCCAGAGGAGTCTCGTCATGGGTAAAGTTGAACCGATCAAGACCCAGTACCGCTTTAGCGAAGAAGACGTCCGCGCCGGCGCCCGCAACCTGCTGGTCAACGGCGCCAACATCAAAACCGGTACCGAAGTGCTCATTCTTAATCAGCCGGGACTGGTAAAACCGGCGGTGGCCGACATTATCGAGCAGGAAGCACGGGCACTAGGGGCCACTGTCTATGTAATGTGGGCGGGCAGCGTTAAGGGGCCAGAAGAGCTTCCCGGCCCGGCGATGGCGGCAATGAAAGATTGTGAAGTGACTATTTTCAACCACATGCTCGCTGGACTGCTGCGGTTGATTCCGTTTGATGGCACCGGCCTGAAACTGCTGAATTTCTGTACCACTTGGGACACTCTCGGCAGCGAATTTGCCCGGGTTCACTACAAAGTGATGATGGAGGTAATGCAATATCTTGGCCCAAAACTGGCTTCTGAATCGAGTTATCGAATCACCTGTCCGCTCGGCACCGACTACTACGGCGACATCGAAGCGCCACCCGCTACTGCGAAGAAGAAAACCGATACCGGCGATGGCTTTAGCTTGCGTACTTTCCCCATCAGCGTTAGCCCGCCGATCATGAGCATGACCGCCAACGGCAAACTTGCGATTCGCTGGCTGACACCTGCTGGCATTCACGAATTCGAGGAACCCGGGATCAGCCTGCCGAGCCCGGTACTGGCAACGATCAAAGATGGCCGCATGGTCGACTTTGAAGGCGCTGACGATGCCGTGGCTGAATTACGGCGCTTTCTGGAAAAAATCGGCGAACTGACCGACAAAGACGGTTACATCATCAACTCCTGGCACGCCGGCACCAATCCACGCTGTTTCGCCCATGTCACCCCCGAAGAGAGCCTGGACGCCTGGATGTACATGATCCATGGCAATCCGCGCATCGCCCATTTACATACAATTGGCGCGGCCCCTCCCGGTGAAATGTCCATTCCGGTGGTCGACCCAACCATCACCTACGGCGACAAAACCTTTTGGAATGCTGGCACACTGGTCATTCTGGATGACCCGGAAGTGCGCGAGCTGGTGGCCAAATACCATGACCCCGACGACGCCCTTTTTTTTGATACCAACATCGGCGTTTAGCGCCCTCTGTTACCGAGCGTAGAGAACTCAAATCAAATGAGCAACACCATCTGGTACACACGCTGCCCGGTACCCACTGCATCTGGAATCGCCAAACAATATGATCTATTTGATCAGGCCTTTGCAGATTCTGGCTGGCAGGTGCGCAACATCCGCGAGCGGGGGGCCGACAGTGGCAGCCTGAACACCCATTTCAGCCATACACTGGATGATTCGTTTCGCGAGGGTGGCGGCTCACCGCCGGTCTGGGCGCGCGCCAACGGCGCTGATACCTCCCTGCTCGGGGTCTGTTTCGTCGAGGAAACCCTCGGCCTGTTCGTGCGCAGCGATGATGCGTCGATTCAGAACGTGCCTGACCTGGTGGGCAAACGGCTAGCGCTTCCAGAATGGCCTGAGCTGATCATGAATTTCTTCCGCTTTGCCGCCCAGAAAGCATTTGTCTCTGCCCTGCAACTGGAAGGCATCGCCGAGAGCGAAGCCAACTTTGTTGAAGTGGTAGAAACTGGCGACCACTTCCAGCTCCTCAACCCCAAGTTTAGTGATGGCTCTGACCGCAACATACCCTCCTACTACCATTGCCAGATGGAAGCACTGCTCAATAGTGAGGTCGATGCAATTTTCGCCAAGGGCGGGGAGATTGCCGCCATGCAGGCGGCTGCGGGCGGCAAACTACGCATGCTCACCAACCTGATCGACGCTAAACCCATGTGGGCCAAGGTGAATAACGCCACGCCACGCATTCTGACGGTGAGCAACTCGCTGGTGCGCGACAATCCTGATCAGGTCATTACCTATGCGCGGACCCTGCTGCGTGCAGCAAAGTGGGCTGAAACTCACCACGCCGAAGCAGACGTAGCGATGGCCACGGAGACAGGGGTAAGTCCGGCTGATATTCACACCTACTACACCCGGGATATCTACACGAAATTGACACCCGAGCTCAGCGTAAAAATGCTCGACGCAGTCGATGTATTGAAGACCTTTCTATTCGACCATAGCTTTATTGATAACAACTTCTCCACCGAGGAGTGGATGGCCAAAGATTTACTGCAGGAAGCCTACCGCCAGGAAAATATTGCCTGGCGTGATTAACCCCTTTATCACCACCAATTACGGAACCCAAAATGGACTCAAAACAACTACGCACTATCTTTGGTCAGTTTGCTACTGGCGTCACCGTCATCGGCAGCCATAACGGCCAGGGCGACAAATTTGGCCTGACAGTAAACTCCTTCAGCTCCGTCTCGCTGGACCCACCGCTGATCATGTTCTGCATCATCCGCGACTCCGGCAGCCTGGAGCCTATTCAGCAAACAGAGGCTTTCAGTGTCAGTATTCTGGCCGCAGATCAGGAGAACATCTCCAACACCATGGCGAAAAAAGGTGGCAGTGAGAAGTTCGATACCGTTGATACCTTTACCGCCGAAACAGGCGCCCCGGTCATCAAGGGCAACATCGGCTGGCTCGACTGCAAGCTGTGGAAACTCCACGACGGCGGCGATCATCTAATCGTTGTTGGCGAAGTCGTGGCCGGTGAAACCGATGAGGATGACCCCCTGCTGTTTACCAGCGGCCGCTATGCTCGGCTGGCCAAAGACTAACCCAGCAACCTTGCTGATAGCGTTAGCCTGAAGCAGTTGGTACTATTCAGCCATCAATAAAAACTGAGGAGAAAGTTATGGCTGGAGAAATATCCTTACAGGAGCTAGCACGCCAACCTGGAATAATCGGCGCAGCGCGTTGGAAAGCATCGCAATACAGCACCAATATGGCCGCCGCGCCGGTGCTGGTCGAATTCGCCGGTTCAATTGACCGTGTGCGCGGCGAACGGCTGATGAACAACTCAGAAGTTGCCGGCATGTCGGTGATGGGTGTGGGTATGCTCAACAAAACCAGCAACCCCGACGATACCCGCAACGTCTTTCCGATCGACTCTTATTACATCAATGGCCAAACCACCAGCATGATCGCCACCTTCAACCGTGTTGCGGTATTACTGGATAACAGCGTTGACTACGAGGTCCGTGAGGTCATTACCCTGATGAATCGAGTTGGTAACTAAGCCAGTTACTATCAACGTCAGCGTTATCCAATAAGTTAGTTAACTTAGCGTCAGCCGACTAAAGCCCGGTTTCACCGGGCTCGCCGTCGGTGATCACGATTTGCACGTCTGCCACGTTGGCCCGTAAATCCCGTACTTCCGCGTAGATAGGGGAATCGTAAAAAGCCTTCGCTGCAGCAAAATCGGGAAATTCGACGATAATCGTTCGCCGCTCTTCTCGCTCACCCTCAAGGGTCTCTGTTCGCCCCCCGCGGGCCAGAAACTTGCCACTAAACTCAGCAATAATTCCTGGTGTGCGCGCCATATAGGCAGCATAGGCTTCGGCATCGTCCACCCTTGCTCGGTAAATTAAATAAGCAGCCATATCTACTCCCTAAAAATAGCTCATCAACACAGACCACGCGTCCGCTATTTCACCCGCAAGCACTGCCCAACTTTACGGAGCCAGGTCCAAACTCAGCGAGTGACATCCAGCAAATTTAGATAACCGCGTTCCAGAAGGGGTATTGAGCTAAACAATCTGTCTCACCCATTCGCCTGCCTAAAAAAATGGCGAGG
>QNFC01000072.1 GCA_003645395.1 Gammaproteobacteria bacterium | reverse complement strand
GAACCAAAACTGCGCGTCGGTGGCGAGTACGACTGAGCGCCGGGTTGGGCTTAGAGGGTAGAGCAGGGAGAGCTGTTTTTTTTACCCGATACTTTGGTCAGCCATTTTTGGCAGACCACCAGTTTTTAAATTCGAGGAGTAGTCGAACGTGAAATTTGTCCTTTTTTATCTCCCCTCTGTGGGTACTTATGACCAGACCCAGAAGGGAATGGCCGGTATCAATAAACAGAACTACCAGAACATGCTTTGGCAGGTGAAGAAACAGATCGAAGCCGCCGATGAGATGGGCTATTGGGGTGCCGCGTTTACCGAGCATCACTTTCATATTGAGGGGCTGGAGCAGTCTAATAACCCGATTATGCTGTCGCTTTATTTTGGTCAGAACACCAAAAATATCCGCGTCGGGCAGATGGCTAACGTCCTGCCGTTTCAGAATCCGCTGCGATTGGCGGAAGATCTGGCCATGCTTGATCATATGATGAAGGGTCGCACCTTTGTAGGGCTTGCTCGGGGTTACCAGAAACGCTGGGCGGATGTGTTGGGCCAGCAGTTTGGGGTCGGTGGCACCATGTCAGATAAATCAGAAACTGACATGAAAAATAATGCCCTGTTTTATGAGCATTATGAAATTTTGATAAAAGCCTGGACCACGGACACTTTTAGCCATAAGTCAGAGCACTGGACTATCCCGCCGGATAATCTCAAATTTGACCACGATGCAGTCGCTCAATTTGGCCAGGGCCAGGACGAAGATGGTTATATCCGGGAGATTGGTATCGCGCCCAAGCCCTACCAGGATCCCTATCCGCCGATCTTTCAGCCATTTTCTTTTAGCGAAAGTACCTTTAAATTTTGTGCCCGTGAGGCGATAACACCCTTCGCACTATCGACCTGCGAAGAGACGCTGACTGACCTGTTCCGGGTCTACCAGGAAGAGGCTGCCGAGGCGGGGCATGATTTTGAGTATGGTCAGAATATCGGTATTTTCCGCGATACCCTGGTACTCCGCGATGCCGACGAGGCCCATTACCACGCCAGTCGAGGCAATGGATTCGTCTGGCCGGAGTGGTTTGCCCCGATCGGTTTCAACGAAGCTTTCCGCAAAAAAGGTAACACCGACCCGATGCCGAAAAAGGGTGACTATCAGTACCTGCGGGACTCCGGATTTGAGTTTGTCGGTACCCCGGATGATGTCAATCGGCAGATCGAGCGGATGGTGAAACTGCATAATCCCGAGTACTTCCTGATGTGGCAGTACCCTGGGCCGATTCCTCACGACGTAATGATGCGCAATCTGGAATTGTGGGCTACTGAGGTTATGCCTAACTGGATGGACTGACTTGTAAGAAACCGGTTTTCAGTTGCGTTAAAAAGCTGCCCACGGGCAGCTTTTTTTTGTCCGTGATAGAACTGGGACAGACCCGGTAATAATTACAGGATAACTTTATCTAGATGATCATCCCTTCGGTATAGTGGGCCTTTAACCATAAGTGAATGAGGAGAGACGACAATGACTCGTAACCAGCTCGCGGCCCCGCCGCAATTTGCCGACAAGTTCGGTTATTCCCAGGCTTCGCGTATCGGTAACATGGTGGCGGTTTCTGGCACTGCCCCGCGCGCCGATCTCTACGGTGATATCGTCGGTAAGGGCGATGCCTATCAGCAGTCTGTGCAAGTGCTGAAGAACATTGTTGCTTCGCTCGAAGCGGTCGGGGCCAGGGCTGAAGACGTTGTGCGCACCCGAATCTATATCACCAGCATGGATCATCTCTGGGACATTGGTCGGGCCCACCACGAGGTGTTTGGTGACATCAATCCGGCGACATCGCTGCTGCACGTGGAGGGCTTTTTCGACCCTGACGTGCTGCTCGAAATGGATGTTGACGCTTACCTGGGGGAGTAACCCCCGCTTGCTAAAAAGGGAATAAGCATGGATTTTGATTTTACCGAAGATCAGATCGCGATTGCCGATGCCGTTCGGCGTTATGCAGAGGATAAATTGGCCCCAGAATACCAGGCCAGAGAGATTGCCGGAAAAATTGACCGGGCCCTGCTCAAAGAGATGGGCGACCTGGGGTTTATTGGTGCCGAATTGCCGACCGAGTTCGGTGGCCTGGGGCTTGATGCAGTCACTGCCGGAGTGATCGTCGAGCAGATTGCCCGCGCCGATTTCAATGTCTCTTACGTGCAACTGCTGGCGTCCCTTAATGGTAGCCTCCTGGCTCAGGCGGCGCCGGATCTGGCTGCCGATATCGTGCCCGGTGTCTGCGCTGGGGAGTTGATTCTTGGACTCGGGCTCACCGAACCGGGTGGTGGTTCTGATGCCGGCAATCTTCAGCTGCGGGCCGATTTACAGGGTGATAAATACATTTTGTCCGGCGAGAAAGCGTCGATCTCGTTTGCCAGCCAGTCTGATTTTCTACTGCTCTTCGCCCGCACTGGTACTCCAGAAGAGAAGGCCAAAGGCGTCAGTGCCTTTCTAGTGCCGATGGATCTGCCCGGCATTACCGCTACCGACTACGATGACCTGGGTACTCGGGCCGTGGGCCGTGGCTCGATATTTTTTGACCAGGTTGAGTTGTCGGCGAAATACCTGATTGGTGAAGAAGGTAAAGGCTTTGGCAAAATCATGCATGGTTTTGATTACAGTCGTGCACTGATTGCTCTGCAATGCCTGGCACCGGCCATGGCATCGATGGAAGAGACCTGGCAATACACCACCGAGCGCCATGCCTTTGGGTTGCCGATCGCCAAATACCAGGGAGTCACTGAGCCGCTGGCGGTATTTGATACTCAATTGCTGGCCGCACAGCTACTGGCCTACAAAACCCTCTGGCTGCGGGACCAGGGTCGCCCGCATACCAAGGAGGCGGCGATGCTCAAATGGTGGGGGCCGAAGCTAGCCTACGATGCCATTCATCAGTGTTTGCTCACCCATGGTCACATGGGTTACACCAAAGAGCTGCCGCATCAGCAGCGTTTGCGGGATGTGCTGGGCCTGCAGATCGGTGACGGCACCGCGCAGATTCAGAAGATGATTATTGCCCGTGAAACAGTGGGCCGGGTCGCGGTGCCTTACGGTTAGAGTCGGTTTTTTGAAAACAGCGCGAAAAGCCGGCAGGTAGCCGCGGCTCTCTTTGGTTGGCTGCGGTATCAAAAGCAATAGTGGAGAAATGCGATGAGTGCTTCATCTGAAGAACTGGCGGTGATTATTACGGAGCGGGACAGTGTCGGGGTGATTGAACTTAATCGCGCCGATAAATTTAATTGCCTGTCGAGCGCGGTGCACGACTCCATCGAGGCGGCTATCGACCGTTTTGAGGCGTCAGATCATATTCGGTCGGTGCTTATTTGTGCGACCGGCAAACACTTCTGTACCGGTGCTGATCTTGATGAAGTTCAGGCTTATCGAGCAAACGATAATTTTGGTGAGTTTATCGAGCACGGCCATCGGGTGTTGTTGCGCCTTGAGCGTTCAGCGTTGCCAGTGGTTGCGGCGGTGCGAGGGTTGTGTTTGGCCGGTGGTCTTGAGCTTGTGTTGGCGTGTGACGTGGTCTTTGCAGCAGAAGGCGCCAGGTTTGGAGATCAGCACGCGCAATACGGGTTGGTGCCGGGTTGGGGTGGTAGTCAGCGCTTGCCCAGAGTGGTTGGTCAGCGCCGCGCGCTAGATCTGATGTTCAGCGCCCGTTGGATCGACGCGTCGGCAGCACTGAACTGGGGGTTAGCCAACTATGTGGTTGCTGATGCCGAATTACACTCGGAGGCGTTGGAGTATTGTCACACGCTGGGCCGGCGTAGTCGGGGTGGGATAATGACGATGAAGCGACTGGTTCATGATGGTATGCAGTTGTCGATTGACGAGGCGCTGGATCTGGAAGTAGCCGTTGCCGGCCAGGCGATGGCCGCGCCGGATGTATCTGAGGGGTTGTCTGCCTTTGCAGAGAAGCGTGATCCCGACTTTGAATAAACCCCAACGGCGATAACTGGAGGACGAGGTGGATTTCCAGCTCAGTTTTGAACAGCAGATGATTCTCGACTATGGGCAGAATCTTGCCCAGACCTATGGTAGTGATTACTGGCGGGAAAAATCCATGGTGCAGGAGTTCCCCCAGGAACTCTGGCGGCAAATTGCTGATGATGGTTTTCTCGGGGTGATGGTTGCCGAAGAGTATGGCGGAGCTGGCCTGGGCATCACTGAAATGGCACTGCTAATCGAAGGATTGAGCGGAGCCGGGTTACCACTATTTATGATGGTTGTTGGACCCACGATGGTGTTGGGCCTGCTTGATCATCACGGCTCTGATCAGCTCAAGCAGCGCTACTTGCCCGATGGCTGTAGTGGTGAAAAAGTGTTCTGTTTTGCCATCACCGAACCTAATGCTGGCAGTAACTCTATGGCGATCACCACCCTGGCTAGAGCCGATGGTGCAGGATTTTTGCTGTCCGGGCAGAAGAGCTTCATTACTGGTGCCGATGTTGCCGATTACGCGCTGGTGGTCGCCCGCACCACACCGTTAAAAGAGGCGGCCCGGAAGACTGATGGCTTTACCCTGTTTATGGTCGATTTGAAGGCGCCAGGTGTAACGATCCGGCCGATGGACATTCCGGTGATGATTCCGGAAAAACAGTGTGAAATATTCTTTGATGGCGTAAAGCTAGGATCAGAACAGGTCGTCGGTGAAGTGGATTGCGGTTTTGCCATTCTGTTTGATGTGCTCAATCCGGAGCGGATCGTGGTCGCCGCTATGGCGGTGGGGCTGGGCCGTTATGCGCTGAGGCAGGCAGTGGAATACGCCGGTGATCGCCAGGTATTTGGTGCCCCTATCGGTTCGCACCAGGGGTTAGCTCATCCGCTGGCCCACTCCCATACAGAGGTAGAAATGGCCGCGCTGATGACTTACAAAGCCGCCGCTAATTTTGATCAGGGCGCTCCTGCAGGCGCTGAGGCGAATATGGCCAAGTACTTTGCCGCCGAAGCCGCTATCAAAGCTGTGGATGCTTCATTACAGGTTTACGGTGGTGCCGGTTTTACCCGTGAGGTGGGGCTGCTGGACCTCTACGGGTTAGTGCGGTTGCTAAGAAGCATTCCTGTGAGCCGTGAACTCCTGCTCAACTACATTGGTGAAAAGGTGATGGGACTGCCGCGCTCTTATTGATCGGCGGAGTTATTGTCCTCATGGGCTGGCGTATCAAGCATCTGCTGAGTTTTAGTCAGCAGTTCATTGGCGCTAAAGGGTTTTGAGAGCAAGTCCGTATAACCTGGCTGCAGTTTGATCGCAGCGGCCTGGTTGAAGCCGCTGACAAACAGTACTTTTAGGTGGGGCTGCTGTTCGCGCGCCAGTTCGGCCAGGCGCTGGCCGTCCATATTTGGCATGACAATATCGGTGATTAGCAGGTCAATTCCCGCTGGTGACGATTCATCGCTGATGGCCGTTGTGAGCTCCTCCAGCGCAGCTTTGCCACTGTCCACGGCTGTTACGCTGTAGCCCCGGGCCGTCAGTATTTCCTTGCCCATGTCGACCAGTGCTGATTCATCGTCAACCAACAGAATTCGCCCTTCAGCTTGCAATGTAAATTCGTCGGCTGAGGGCAGTGCCGGTGCCTCTTCCGCGATTTTAAACACCATAGATGTGCGTGGGAAGTACAGCGTAAATTGACTGCCTTTTCCTGGCTGGGAAGTAATTTGAATATCGCCGTTTTCGCGCTGGACAAACCCATACACCTGGCTGAGTCCGAGACCCGTGCCCTTACGGCCTTTAGTGGTAAAAAATGGCTCCAACACCCGTTCAGCTGTTTTTTGGGTCATGCCGATACCGCTATCGATAACCGACAACAGCACATAGTCACCCGGTGAAAGTTTGGTCTTCTGCAATTGCCTGGCGGTTAAGTGCCTGTTTTCAGTTCGAATTGTTAAAGTTCCCCCTTTTGGCATCGCTTGTGCAGCATTCATGACCAGGTTGATAAGCGCATCTTCAAACTCTGCAGTGCTGAGTTCTACCAGCCACAATCCGGCAGAGAGGTCGAGGGTTAGCTGCACGTTCTCCGTCGCCGTTTTTTCGAGCATTTTGTGGTTTTTTTCGAGCAGAAGGTTCAGCTTGGTAGGGAGGCTATTGCCGGGTTGTTGCTGACCAAACCCGAGTAGCTTTCGGGTCATCAGAGCGCTGCGTTGTCCGGCGTTAAGAATCTCTGTCACGTAACTTGTTGCCAAAGCATTATCTTTAACCGCAATTTCCAGCAGCTCTGCATAGCCCAGAATGATTGCCAGCATGTTGTTGTAATCATGGGCGACGCCGCCGGTTAGCTGACCCAGCGCTTCCATTTTTTGCTGGCCGCGTTGCTGGTCCTGCTGCCGGGTTTGATCGGTGATATCCCAGGCAAAGAAAACCAGTGCATAGACCCCACCTGTTTCGTCAATTAGCGGCGTACGGGTCGATGTGAAGATGCGATCTTCGACACCATTGAACAGAGTTTCGGTAATTTCAAATGCTTGCCCGTTGGTGAACACCTGCTGGTCGCGGGTGACAATTTGATCTGCTTCAACGCCGGGATGAAAATCGTGAGAAGTTTTACCTATCATCTGTTCTGGCGTCATCCCGAAAGCAGCTGCGTGGGCGATATTGGAGTGCAGAATACGGCCATCTCGGCCTTTCAGCACAACCAGCGCCGGCGCGTTGTTAATGACCGATAGCAGCATCTGCTCGCTCTCTCGGCCGGCACGGGTTGCGGCGAGCCGTTCGGTGATGTCATGGATAATACCGACTAGCCGCTGTGGCTTGCCCCGGTCGTCATAGAACTGGCGAACGGTCATTTGCAACTGTCGCACCTCGCCACCCTCCCTGACTAACGTTACTGTCAGGGGAGCAAGATCGTTGCTCGCCCGTGCCAGCTTGATTCGTTTTTGGTCTTCGGTAGTAAACCTGGAAATCAATTGCCCAATAGAGGGCTGGTCGTCCGGGTCAAAATCCATAACTCGACAGAACCCTGGTGACCAGCTTAGTTCGTCGTTGTCCAGGTCGCGGCTCCAGCTACCCATGTTGGCGACTGTCTCGGCGGTGGTTAGGTGATCGTGTTGGCGCTGTAACTGCTGTTGGTGCAGGAGTTCCTCGCTGTTATCGCGGAATACAGATATCGCCCCGACAGTCTGGCCGTGGGTATCGATAATGGAGTTGGCAGTTGCTTTTACCGGGCGCTCGCTGCCATCTTGTGCGACCAGCCTGGTGTGGTCATTAAGGTCAACCCGCTTGCCACTTTCCAGTGCCTGGCGCACCGGTGGCTTTACCGGCTCCGCATTATTGTCAATAAGGTGGATTACTGACTCGATAGATTCACCGATAGCGGCCTTAGCGTCCCATCCGGTGAGCTCACAGGCGACCGGGTTGATCTGGCGGATGTAGCCATCGTTATCGACAGCGACGACCCCGTTGGCGATGCTGTTGAGCGTGAAAATCATATGTTGTTCACGCTCGTGCTGCTGTTGCCGATCGGTCTCAATCTGGCGGGCCATGTGGTTAAAGGCTTTCCCCAACGTGGCCAGTTCATCATGACTTTTAATGTCGAGAGTGGTTTGATAATCACCATGGCTGACCGCGTCCGCGGCTAGCTCCATTTTTTTGAGATTGGCAGTCAGCACCCGCCCCAGCAGTAGAAAAACCAAACCACCAAGCATCATGGCCAGTGCACCGATAAGCCATCCGTTGCGAGTGACCGCAGTGAGTATGGTAGACAGCTGGCCGGAGCTAAATAGCAGCGTTAATGAGCCCACGGATTCGCCGTCGAGCGACAGTGGTATCGCAACCCATAAATTTTCTACTGCGTGATTGTG
>QNFC01000071.1 GCA_003645395.1 Gammaproteobacteria bacterium | reverse complement strand
TGGTTGCTGACGCATTTCAGGATCGAGTTAGTCAAATTGTTGAGTGGTTGTTTGTCGAGAAATATAGTTAGTTTGTAGGTCTTTTTCTCCAAATAAGTTAGATTAAATTTTTCTTTATTTTTTTAGGTGCGGAGTGCGAAAACTATGTCTGCTGCAGATGTCTTAAAAACTATCGAAGAGCAAAATGTAAAGTTTGTCGACTTTCGGTTTGTTGATACCAAAGGTAAAGAGCAACACCTTACCGTGCCAGCTAACAGAGTGGATGAAGATCTGTTTGAAGAGGGGGTAATGTTTGATGGATCTTCAATCGCTGGCTGGAAAGGCATTAACGAATCAGACATGGTGTTAGCCCCCGATGCGGCGTCTGCCGTGCTTGACCCATTTACTGATGATGTCACTATTAATCTTCGTTGTGACGTGCTCGACCCACATACCCGTCAGGGGTATGACCGCTGTCCAAGATCTCTTGCGAAGCGCGCGGAAGCTTATATGCAGCAAACTGGTATCGCCGATACGGCTTATTTTGGTCCAGAACCCGAATTTTTCGTATTTGATGATGTGCGTTGGAATGACACGGCAAACGGCTGTTTTGTAGAAGTTGATTCCGAGGAAGGCAACTGGAACTCGGGCAGTGTTTTTGAAGAAGGTAATATTGGTCACCGGCCTGGTATCAAGGGAGGTTACTTTCCAGTGCCTCCTGTCGATTCCCTACATGATATGCGCGCAGCTATGTGTCTGACGCTTGAAGAGATGGGTGTTCCGGTAGAAGTTCATCACCATGAGGTGGCTACCGCCGGCCAGTGTGAAATTGGTACTGAGTTTAATACTCTGGTACGCAAGGCAGATGAAGTACTGATTCTTAAATATATTGTCTCGAATGTTGCTCATAATTACGGCAAAACAGCGACTTTTATGCCTAAACCCCTGGTAGGTGACAATGGTAGTGGTATGCATGTTCACCAGTCGCTTGCCAAAGATGGGCAGAATCTATTCAGTGGTGATCTCTATGGCGGTCTTTCAGAAACTGCCTTGCATTACATCGGAGGGGTTTTTAAGCACGCCCGCGCGATTAATGCTTTTACCAACGCCACTACTAACAGTTACAAACGTCTGGTACCGGGATTTGAAGCGCCGGTGATGTTAGCCTACTCGGCGCGAAATCGTTCCGCTTCTGTGCGTATCCCTTTTGTTTCTTCGCCTAAGGGGCGTCGGGTGGAGGTGCGTTTTCCTGATGCTTCCGGGAATAGTTATCTCACTTTTGCTGCATTGCTCATGGCCGGTCTGGATGGTATCGCCAATAAAATAGACCCGGGTGAACCAATGGACAAAGATCTTTATGATTTACCCCCAGAAGAGACCAAAGGAATCGCTACGGTTTGCTCATCGCTGGATCAGGCGCTAGAAGCCCTTGATCAGGACCGTGGGTTCCTGACTGCTGGTGGGGTATTTTCTGACGATATGATCGACGGCTATATCGGTCTGAAAATGGAAGAGGTCACCCGGCTACGTCAGACCAGCCATCCGGTTGAGTTCGACATGTATTACAGCTGTTAATTCTTGATTCAGGTAGTGTCAGATGACAACGCCTGAATCAACGCGAGGTGAAATGTTGGAGTATTGGATTAAAGGTGTAATTAATCTCACTGTATTGCGAAACGGTTTGTGTGTTTTGTCAGCCTGTGCGCTGTTGAGTGGTGGACAGGTACGGGCAGCGGACGAAGCGGTGACTGTCTACCGCTCTAAAGGGTCCGATGGCAGTATAGAGTTTTCAGACCAGGCGGGCAGAGGAGCAAAACCTGTCGTTATCGAAACCCCAATGATTCAACCATCTAACGGACTAAAGCTTCCGCCGTCACCGACTGTTGAGGAGGACTTTAGCTATAGTGTTCTGGCTATCAGTACGCCGGGTGCTGACGCAACTTTCCGAAACGAGGAAGCCGACGTCATCGCAGTAAGTGGGAAACTGAGCCCAGGCTTAAGGAAGGGAGACCGTGTCATTTTATTGGTTGATGGCGTTGCCTCCGGTGTTGGTGTTCGCTCTCCTTTCTTTCAAACTGGCCGGCTCGAGCGTGGGGCTCATTCTCTGCAGTTGCAAATCCAGGATGAGAAGGACCAGATAGTTATACAAAGCGAAATTATTACTATAAATGTTCACCGGACGGCTGTCCGCGCCCAGCACCGATCCGGGAACTGAAGCCAGTCATCGGTAAGCCCTCTCCAGCGCAGGTAATAACTAGTTCGATCGGTTATTTCGACCTGTTACAGACTGCAGTTGTAGTGCTGGCTCGTGATTTAACCGTGCTGGATATAAACAGCGCCGCAGAAAACATTTTTGGTGTGAGTGCAAATCGACTGACCGGTAGTCCAGTTGGCAAGGTTTGGATCAATGTTGATGAATATAAGGATATGCTCGCGATAGTCAGCAACGAGCAGACACCGATGACACAGCATGATGTCAGTGTGGTGACGGGCACTGGTTCGGCGCGTACCTTTAGTTGCGCGGTTAGCCCGCTGGCGGGCGCAGATTCAGATGACGGCCTGTTGATTGAATTTGCTGTTGCTGATGCCTCGCCAACAATGATGCGCGATGCGGAAGTGCAGGCATTACGCCAGATTAGCGAGGGGATGTTGCGTGGTTTTGCCCACGAAATAAAAAACCCCCTTGGTGGGTTGCGTGGGGCTGCTCAACTCCTAGATCGCGAGCTGCCAAGCGAAACGTTGCGTGAATATACGGCTGTAATTTTAGGTGAAGCCGATCGACTTACGCGTCTGGTAAACCGGATGTTGGCGCGTAACGAGGCGCCCAATATGGTCCGAGTTAATCTCCATGAGGTACTCCAGCGGGTGCGCGCACTTGTTTTAGTTGAACTGCCTGATACCACGCATCTACGGACCAATTATGATCCGAGTATTCCTGAAATCATGGGTGATGCTGAGTTGTTAATTCAGGGGTTTCTAAATATTGTTCGTAATGCCATGCAGGCGCTTACGGACGCGGGCGAAGTGGGGGAAATTGAAATTAAATCTCGGGTCCGGCGAAACATGACCATTGGTACCCAGCGTCACCGATTAGTCGCGCAAGTCGATATTGTGGATAGTGGCCCGGGGATTCCTGCGGATTTACAGGAACAGATTTTCTACCCATTGATTACGGGGCGAGCCGAAGGGACTGGCCTGGGGTTGCCGATTGCCCAGTCGTTAATCAGTCAACAGGGCGGGCTCATCAGTTTCACCAGTCAGCCAGGACGAACTGTTTTTTCAATCTATCTTACGATTGCGAGCCACCAGCCATGACCGCCCTGAATAGAGTTTGGATAGTTGATGATGATCGATCAATTCGTTGGGTGCTCTCTCGCGCATTGAAAGGGGCAGGGATAGCCTGTGATGAGTTCGAGTCTGGACGTGAGGTGGTTAAAGCCATAGAGTCCGATCAACCCAGAGTCATCATTACTGATATCCGTATGCCTGGTATGGATGGTTTTGAGTTGTTACGTCATCTTAACGATGCCGTGCCTGAAGTGCCGGTGATCATTACCACCGCCCATGCCGGGTTGGAGAGTGCAGTTTCGGCTTTTCAAAGTGGTGCATTTGAGTATTTGCCGAAGCCGTTTGATATTGACGACGCAATTGAGCTGGTCGAAAGAGCATTAAGTCAGGGCGAGTCTGCGCAACCCGATCCGAACGTTGATATGCAGGGGCAAACGGAGATAATCGGTTCTGCTCCGCTGATGCAGGAAGTGTTCCGCGCCATCGGTCGGCTCTCTAAATCGAGCATCAATGTGCTCATTACCGGGGAATCTGGTACTGGCAAGGAACTTATTGCCAGTGCGTTGCATCGCCACAGCCCAAGGGCAGACAAACCCTTTATAGCGTTGAATATGGCTGCAATTACCCGCGATTTGCTGGAATCGGAATTGTTCGGCCATGAAAAAGGCGCCTTTACGGGTGCGCAGACGGCCCGTCAGGGACGTTTTGAGCAGGCCAATAATGGCACCTTGTTCCTTGATGAAATTGGCGATATGCCCGCGGAATTGCAAACCCGGCTGTTGCGGGTACTCGCCGAGGGTGAATTCTATCGAGTCGGCGGGCATGCACCTATTCAGGTTGATGTACGGGTGATCGCAGCGACCCATAAAGATCTCGAAGAAGAGGTGGCCGAGGGTGAATTTCGTGAGGACCTGTTTCATCGACTGAATGTCGTCCGTATTCGCGTGCCAGCGTTGCGCGAACGTAGCGAAGATATACCGGCCCTGTTGGAACACTTTTTGTCCAGGGCCGCCGGGGAACTTGATGCTGAGCGTAAAAGTCTGAATCCGGAGGCATTGGAAATTTTGGGGGAATTTGGTTGGCCGGGTAACGTACGCCAACTCGAAAACATTGCCCGTTGGCTAACCGTGATGACCCCTAGTCACCGGGTACATGCGGAAGATTTGCCGCCCGAGGTGCTTAACGATTCTGGTGTCCGGCCGGAGATCGACTGGCAACAGGCATTGCGTGGATGGGCGAATCAGCGGCTGATGAGCGGATCATCAGCGTTGATGGATGAGGCGCTGCCAGCATTTGAAAAAGTGATGATCTCGGCTGCCCTGGAGCGCACCGGCGGACGGCGCCAGGATGCGGCGGCACTACTGGGTTGGGGCCGAAATACCATTACCCGCAAAATACGTGATTTGCATATGGATGATGCTTAATCGTTAGCTAGACCCGTCGTCGGCGAGGGTCAGAACGACGAAGATTCCCTGCGGTGTTAACTCTATCCAAGAATTTTCTTGCTTAAGGCCCTGCTGTGTCCTTTGTAGGTGAAACTATCCTGGCTTTTTCCAATGCTGTCTGAAGCCAGACCGGGTTGTAACCTTTCACAGCCGCATCGCCGACCATAATGAGCGGTACCTCAACCTTGCCAAAACGCTCGATCAACGACTTGCCGGCTGCCGAGTCCAGTTCAGGATTTATCTCAGAGAACTTTATTTTTCGTATTTTCAAGTCGCGTCGGGCGAGGTCACAGGCCTTACAATTTTCTACCGCGTAGAAGATAACGGTTGCGTTTTGAATACCGGCTTGATCGATATCGCCGCTTGCAGATTTTATCTCCTCACGCGTAAAGCTCTCCTTTATCGGGGCTTGTCCCTGGTAGGTTACCTGACCAGTTTCATCGACCCACCGATAAAGAGTTTCTGCTGCTACCGAAGAGCCGGAGATCAACAGAGCAAGCAGTGGTGCAAAAGTACGAATAAGAGTAGGCATTGGACAGCTCCGACGAAGAGAAACACTCCGGATAATGGTTACTTGGTGCGCTGAGCCAGGGTGGCAGCCGGCTAACAATGGCCTTGCTCCTGGTTTTGCCCTGACGCTAGTGTAGGTAATGTGTAGCGTTGTACGCCCGCCGCGATGTTTTCGTTAGTATCAATTCAAGGGTATGCGGCATACGAAGACCGGCTGGCTGTAGCAAGTGAAATCGATTTAGCCACCTGTTGATATCGTCAACAAAAGCAGTGGCTTTAGGCGGCTGTGTTCAACTAATCGCTTTCTGGAGTGACGTAGGTGTCAGCAGATTTTCCTCACCGGGATTTTAGCCACTCAAAACCTGGTCGTTGGATGGGATCGAGTTGGCTGGTTTTGCTCAGGCGGTGCTGAGCGCAGGGCGGGGCTATTTCTCCCTGATTATCTCAATCAGGTTTGCGAATCTTCAGCGCCATGGTGGGAATATTTTCCCGGGTGAGGCGTGCTTCGATCGAGTTGAGTTTGCGCGAGCTGTTAAACGGACCTAGCCGCACCCGGTGCATCGTAGTGCCGTTTACCGATACATCCTGAATCGTTGCCACCTCTCCAAGCAGTGCCAACTGTGCTTTTAGTCGCTCTGCATCTGCCCGCCGGTCAAAAGATCCGACTTGCAGCATGTAGTAGTATTTTTCACGCTCTTTTTTGTCGCGAGCTTCTTCCACCGTGGTGTCTATCGGCACTTCCATTTTTGGTAGTCGGGTGTAGAACTCAAATTCTATTTCGTCGTCGGTTTTCGGGGTTGTTGCCTGTTTTTTAACAGGTTCTTCGGTGGCAGGTCCTAACAGGAAGTGGCGAACCTGGCTCCAGTTCTGCACGGTCAGTGTTAGCGCCACACCCATTATCAGACCGGCGATAAATGCGCGCCCCGGTTTGATCCCGGTCTGCTGAGGCTGTTTTCGCCGCGTTGGTTTAGACGATTTTTTTTTGTAATCGCGCATGGTGTGGTTACATGCGCTCTGGCGCAGTTACGCCAAGCAGCATTAATCCTGTTGCGAGTAGGGTTTGTACGGCCAATATCAGGTCGATACGGGTTTTACAAATGCAGTCATCTTCGACCAGAAATTGGTGGGCGTTGTAATAGCTGTGCAATCCGTTGGCTAATTCACGCAGATAATAGGTAATGCTGTGGGGTTCGTGTTTGCTTGCAGCGCTGATGATTAGCTCCGGGAACCGTGCCAATTGGGTGATCAGTACCTGCTCATGAGGTTCGGCGAGTAGCTCGTAGTTGGCTTGGGTGTCGTTGAGGTCGCGGCCTGATTCGGCCAGTTGTCGAACGACACTACAAATACGGGCGTGGGCATACTGGACGTAGAACACCGGGTTGTCGTTCGAGTTTGATTTCGCCAGCTCAAGGTCAAAATCCATGTGCTGATCGGCTTTGTGCATCAGGTAAAAAAAGCGGGTGGCATCGTTGCCGACCTCATCGCGCAGGGCGCGTAGGGTAACGAAATCGCCGCTACGGGTAGACATGGAAATTTTCTCGTTGCCCCGGTAAAGCACGGCAAACTGCACCAGCAACACTTCCAGTTTCTGGGCATCCTGCCCCAGCGCCGTTATGGAGGCCTTCACTCGCGGTACATATCCGTGGTGATCGGAGCCCCAAATATCGGTAAGCTGGTCAAATCCACGTTCCAGTTTCCCCAGGTGGTAGGCGATGTCGGTAGCAAAATAGGTCGGCTCACCGTTTTCACGAATTACTACCCGGTCCTTCTGGTCGCCAAATTCGGTTGAGCGAAACCATTGGGCACCGTCACGTTGGTAGAGGTGCCCGGTTTCTTGAAGAGTCTCAAGTGCACGTTTTACTGCACCACTTTTCACCAGGCTGCTCTCTTCAAACCAGTGGTCGTAGGTGACGCCAAACTCCTCTAGATCGGCGCGAATGTCGGCGACGATGCTGTTCTTGCCGAGGGCGTGTACGGTGGCGTAGTGATCTTCTAGCAGGCTTTTAGCGCGGCCAATCAGGCCATCGATATGTGTCTCTTTATCACCGCCTTCGCCACTATTTTCGTCAAGTGGCAAATCTTTGAAAACTGCCTTCGCAGAGTGTTGTAGCGCTGTGCCTGACTGTTCGCGTAACGAGCTGGCCAGGTCGAGAATGTAATCGCCTTTATAACCGGCTTGTGGAAACGTGAGTTTAATATCGCCAGCCTGCAGATAACGCAGCCAGATGCTGGTGGCAAGAATGTCCATCTGCCGGCCCGCATCGTTAACGTAATACTCTTGCTCCACCTTGTAACCGGTGAACTGCAATAACGCCGCGAGGGCCGATCCGTAAGCCGCGCCTCGGCCATGACCTACATGCAGTGGTCCGGTAGGGTTCGCAGATACGTACTCGAGGAGTATTTTGCGGCCGTCACCCATATCACTTCGGCCATAGGTTTGCCCGGCGGCCAGTACATCCGCTACCACACTGTTCAAGCTCGCGAGCTTGAGAAAAAAATTGATAAACCCGGGTCCGGCAATTTCGATCTTTTCAACTGCATCGTCTGCGGGCAGCGCAGCGACCAGTCGTTCTGCCAGGTCACGGGGTTTGGTTTTGGCGGATTTGGCCAGTGC
>QNFC01000070.1 GCA_003645395.1 Gammaproteobacteria bacterium | reverse complement strand
GAGGAAGCCCAGCCCAAACTCCAACGTCAGGAAGAAGAGGAAGCCCAGCCGAAGTTGCAACGCTCGGCCGCCGCTGAGGAAAAAGAAAAGCCGGTTCAGTCAAAAGCTGAACCGCGGGCGAATATACGCGATAAACGGCAATACCCAGTATTGAACCGCGTCGAGAATAAGTTATTCGCCAACAAAGGCCGTGGCGAACCGATCGATAAAAAAGCTCGCACCGAGATGGAAGTCGGGTTCGGTGCGGATTTCAGTGCAGTACGGGTTCATAGCGGCAGTGATGCTATGGCGATGAGCCGGGAGATTAAGGCCCAGGCATTTACCCACGGTAAGGATATTTTCTTTAACAGCGGTAAATATGAGCCAGAGAGTATGCAGGGCAAAGCCCTGCTCGCTCATGAGCTGACTCACGTGGTACAGCAGGGCGCCGCAGAGCAGAAGCTCTCGGCCGACAAGGTGCAGGAAAACAATGCCAGGCGGGGCGAAGCACCGCCGGAGCCGACGGACAAGCAGGCGCGTCAAGTTGAACAGGCGGTTGAACAGAAGTCAGCAGCATCTGACTCTTCTGCGGATTCCGTTGCAAATGCAGCTGAGCCGGCGGCAAAGGCGGCCCCTGAGCCGGCCGAGTCGAGTGTGGAAAAACCAGCGAAATCGGCGGGCGAGGCTGAATCCAGGGAACCCCCGAAAGAGGTGGAGGCTGAGAATAAGGGCGGTGAAAAAAAGGTTGATGCCAGGAAGGCGAAGAGAGGCAAAGGAAAGGGTAAAGGGGGAAAAGGTAAGGCTGGCGGCGGAAGTGTCGGGGCGTTCCTGCGTCAGGCCACGGAGAAGGTCTTTCAGTCTAAGAAAAGTAAATTAGGAGAACTGGCTAGCAACCAGAAAAAGAAAGACCCGGCCGATGAGAAGTTAAAACAGACCGAATCTTCGGTGGTGCCGCCCGCAGCCGAGGGCCAGTCACGTGCCAATGCCGGTCAAGTGGCGACTGTGGAGCAGGCGGAAGCCCCACAACCAGATGAACAGGCTGCGAAACAGCAGTTTGACCAGGCGCTGGAGAATGCGGTGCCGAATAGCCTGGAGGAGGTTGATAAATTCAAGGAAGAGGGCAAGGGCCGGGTAGTCGGTGAGGCGGTGAAGGGTGTGGTCTCCGGCGATACCGAGCAGGTTAAAGCTACCTATCAGGAAGTCGGCAATGCCCCCGAGCCCGCAGCGCCGGAGAGTGAGCCTGACGCACTGCCAGAAATGGAAGCCGCACCGGAAACTGAGGCCGTTGACCCGGGAGATGGGTTGGTGGGCTCGGTGCAGGCTGAACACACTGATTTTAGCGATTTTGAGAACGAATCGGACGATATGCTCAAGGAGGAGGGCATCGAGGAAGAGCACCTGGCCATGGTGGATGAGGGAGACCTTGCTGAGGCCAATAAGGAAAGAAAACAGCTAAAGACCCAGGTTAAAGAAGGGCCAGCTGAGGTGAAGGCGGAGGAAGAGCGGGAAAAACAACAGGTTAATGAGGAACTTAAAAAGGACGAGCTAGAAGGTCGCCAGAAGATGGGTGACCAGCGCCAACAGGCACTGCAGGGTGCGCGTGGTGACCAGGTGAACGCCAGGAGCAAACTGGAACTGCAACGCCAGCAGGTTACCGACCATATTAACGGTATCTACAGCCAGGCTAACGAGACCGTAAAACAGAAACTGGACGACCTGGAAAAGCAGTCACTCAAAGCCTTTGATGATGGCCAGGCTATGACTACCAAGAGTTTTGAAACGAACGTTAACCAACGCATTAATGCCTTTAAAAGTCGTCGCTATGACCGGTTTGGCGGCAGCCTGCTATGGGCGAAGGATAAGCTTTTCGGAATGGATGATTTGCCAGAGGTAGCGGCGATATTCGAGTCTGAGAAGAGTGTTTTTATCACTGCTATAGATGGTCTGGTAAAGACCATCACGGCGGAAAACAAGCGCGTGGTACAGGAGTGTCGCGAGCTAGTCACTACGGCTCGCAAGGAAATCGAGGCCTTTGTCGAGGGTCTGGGTCCAAAACTGCGCCAGACCGGTGCCGATGCTTTGAAGGAGATGAAGGGCAAGCTCGATGCCCTCGACCAGCAGATTAACGATAAGGAAAAAGAGCTACAGAAGAAGCTGGCCGAGAAACGTGAGGCGGCGATTAAGGCAATAGAGGAGAAGATCGAAAAAATGAAAGAGGCCATGTCTGGCCTTATCTCCAAACTCGGAAATTTACTGCTTGAGGCGATGCTCAAATTCTTCAAATGGGCATTGAAAAAGGCCGGCTACTCACCGGATCAGTTGATGGCTATCATCAACAAGGGTAAGGCAGTAATTAAAAAAATCGTCGGTGACCCGATCGCCTTCATCAAAAATATTGTCATGGCCGTGAAAAACGGCATCGGGCTATTTCAGAAGAACATTAAGAAACACCTGATTGGTGGCATGATCAGCTGGCTTACCGGTGCCATGGCTGATGTGCCCATTCAGTTGCCAGAGAAGTGGGACCTCAAAGGTATTCTTTCACTTGTCTTGCAGATACTAGGGCTTACCTGGGACCGCCTGCGGACCAAGCTGGTGAAACGAGTCGGTGAGCGGGTAGTTAAAATTGCAGAAACATCTGTGGATATTGTTAAACGCTTAATCAGCGATGGACCGATTGCGCTGTGGGAAATGATCAAGGCCAAAGCCGGTGAGATTAAACAGCAGGTGATGGAGGGTATCCGTAATTGGGCCATCGTCGAGCTGGTTAAGCAGGGCATCATCAAATTGGTTAGCTTTCTTAATCCAGCCGGAGCCATCGTCCAGGCGGTACTGGCAATCTACAACACCGTTATGTTCTTCGTTGAAAACTGGCAGCGCATTGCTGAATTCGTTAAGAGCGTTTTCAATTCGATTATTGACATTGCCATGGGTCGGCTCTCTAAGGCCTCACAAATGGTGGAAAGGGCCATGGCAATGACCATTCCCATCATTCTTGGGTTTCTGGGTCGCCTGCTGGGGCTATCCGGTATCGGTAAGGCAATTACCGGGATTGTCAAGAAAATCCGCAAGCCCATCGACAATGTAGTGAACAAGGTTCTCGATAAAGTGGTGGGTTTTGCGCGAAAGCTAATGAAGAAAGGGAAGGCAGCCGCAGGAAAGGTAATGAGTTTTATTTTACCGAAGCATCGATTTAAAGTCGGTGAAGAGAGTCATACCCTTTCGGTGAAAAAATCAGGGGATAAGAGAATTTTATTGATGTCATCTACACCCACGCCCATTAAAACCTTCCTCGCCCAGTATGAGGCAAAGCACGGGTCTGCTTTATCTACTAAGAAGAAGGCGGAGATTGTAGTAGCCAAAAACTTTATAGCATCGGATATCGACCCTTTGTTAACCAGGCTGGGAAAGTTAAAGGAGACAGAATTAAATAAGACAAAAATTAATGATCTAAATCGGCAAATATTACAGAAGGAAGTTTTGCTTTCAGGAAAGGTGAGAACGATTCTAGGAGGTACCGGGAATCTAAAGGGTACCGTCGAGAAGTATAAGTTAGAGGGTCTGGCGGGAACTTATGGTTCGATGCCTAAACCGCCGTACGATGATCTGACTGCCGATCACCAACCCCAGGCTGCAATCTTGGTAGCTGCGAAGAATCTGCCATATTTTAGAGGTGGTCCTGAAGGGGAAAATATGCGCGCGAGGGCGGCGAACAGGGCCCATGCGGGTTATGCAGTTAATTTACAAAGTAAACGACATATGGCGGGGAGGACTTATGGTGGGAAAGGGGGTGCAACAAAAAATTTATTCCTGGCGAAAGTTAAATCAGAGACAGCATCGTTAAATAAGGATCAGGACAAACGAAATGTCGTGGTCAATTTGATTAAGGCTGATTTGGCTGCCGATGTTACGGCGATGAGAAGCGTTGTTGCAAATAAAGAAAACTGGAAGGATCTGGCTGGAATTGGACTATCAGAACCGCAGGAAAATAAATTAAGGAGTGATACCAAAGCCCAGATACTATCGGGTGAGAGCCGAGTAGCATCACAGGACCTCGATTCCTTAAAAGGGTGATTGCCAGTCAGTGCGAATGCGTTGGAGCGCTAGTGCCTAGAATATAGCTAGCAATCACATCTAGTTCGTCGTCGGTAATCTCAGTGGGCCGAAACGGCGGCATTTCCAGCAGGCCACCGCGGACGATGGTTTTGACGTAAACGGCAGTGAGGTCTTTGCGGCCTTTAATCACGGCTTTTTCCGGTCCATATTTTTCTGCCAACAGTAAGGTTGCTGGGTGACCTGCGCCAGCGGCATGGCAGGCCTGGCAGTGGCGCTGGTATATCTGCTTGCCGGTACGGGTCGATGTGGGTGCTATCGATGCGGCGGCGACCTGAGCCTCGGTTACGGGCTTAGCAGCGGCTGCCTGTTCTTCGGTTTCGCTGGAACAACCAGCAACGGTGAATAGCAGCGCCAGGGTCATGACAGGGATTAACTGTTTCATCGTCTGCTCCGGTTAATTGCTGCTATCGGGCTGGTGGCCGCGCTGATCATCGGGCCAGCCGCTGGGCCAGATGCCGGATTTGCCCGGCGACAGAATCCCTGCTGGATCAAGAATATCCTTGAGTTTCTGGTTGAGTTTGGCGAGGCCGTTATCCATGTTGCTGTAGGTGCTGGCGACCAGGTCCATGTATTCGAGATTGGCTTTGAGTTCGCCAAAACCGAGCCGGGCGGCTTCGAGGATAATCTCGCGGGCGCAGGCGTCGGCGCGCTGGCGCTCGTCTTCGTCATTGGGGTCAAAGGCCAGGATCAACATGTGAATCTGCGCCCGCCCGGCGGCGACAAATTCGGTCAGGTAATCAAAGCCGTATTTCTCAAAAATTTTCGCCATGTTCTCGTAACTGGTGGTGGCGTGTTTACCGGAGCTGGGGGTCAGCGGGGTGAAGTTGAGATGGCCACCGCCGCCCCAGTTGACCATGGCGAACTCGCTCATGTTGGGTTCGCCGCGCATCAGTTTTTCGCGGTAGTTCCAGCTGACGTCATTGTCGGGCCGGTCACCCTGTTCAAACGCCCGGGCACCGGGAATGCTCAGCAGCGCCTGTTTAACCATCGGCCAGGTGATGGCGATGGTCTCGTCGGTACCGTATAACGCACCGTAAACATTCCAGGCACCGACATCAAAGTCCTTGTACATCTGTTGCCAGACGTGTTCGGGCACTGGCGTGCGTTCGGTCCAGTAATCTTCTCGATTC
Organism: Gammaproteobacteria bacterium; assembly: GCA_003645395.1. Classification (GTDB taxonomy): domain Bacteria; phylum Pseudomonadota; class Gammaproteobacteria; order Immundisolibacterales; family Immundisolibacteraceae; genus QNFC01. Next base: position 2,617 of record QNFC01000070.1, on the reverse strand, counting down.
GCCTGTACGCAGCAGGTGTAACGGCCATGCTCCACTAGCGGAGAGTTGGGGATTACCTGGTTGATTTTCAGCGGACGCAGAATCTCCATAATTTGATGAAGGTCTTCGTCGCGTTCATAGGTGAACAGAAAGGGCTTATAGGCCGGTGGTTCCGGCATCAGCCAGAACCCGGCTTTAGTAATAATGCCGAAGTTGCCCTGGGTGAACATGCCATCCAGGTATGGGCCGTAGCCGTATTTCACAATATGGGGTGTTTTGCTGCCGCTCATCGCCCAGGGGCCGGTGCGCACCACCGAACCATCGGAGAGCATCACCTCGGTGCCGTTTTGAAAAGTAAAATGGTCGCCGTAAGGCGTGTAGCCGGCGCCGTGTTCGTGGGCGTTACCGATCAGCCCACCCCAGCCGGGGGCAGCGCAGTCGATCCAGAGTTTGTAGCCTTTTTCCTGAATGTGTTGATAGAGCTGGTAGTAGGAAACCCCCGGCTCGACCACCGCGTAGGCCAGATCTTCATTGACCTCAATAATGCGGTTCATTCGCTTCAGGTCCAGATGCACGTATCCGCTCTGTTTGACCGCCGGCCCGCCGTAGGCAAAGTTGCGGCCGTTACCGGTACTCCATAAGGGTAGTGAGTAGGCTCTGGCGACTTTCAGCACTTCCTGAATTTCTTCTACCGAGGCAGCGGCCACCGCCACCGATGGCACTCGGTAATCAATCGGTTTGGCGGACATCCGGTCCAGGTAGGGCTGCAGTTCGGTGTCGGCATCCAGAAACACCCACTCCTCGCCGACCACCTGTTGCAGCTCTTTTACCGCCTGATCGAATTTGGCGTGATCCATGCCCTGTGGGTAATAGCGTTTCATTGTTCCCCCTGCGCCTGAATTTTTATCTGGGCCGGTACCGGTAGACGGATAAATTTAATCAAGGCCTCGAGTTCGGCGTCGCTGATCTCTGTTTTGCGAAAGCCGACCATCTCCAGGTAGCCCATGCGCACCACCTGGCGCAGGTATTCCGGGGATAGGTCCTGGCGGCCTTTAATAGCGGCAAGCTCCGGGCTGCGGGTGTAACTCAGCCGCAGAGTAGCCGGGTGTTCTTCAATGCCGGCCGCGTGACAGCCTTCACAATAGAATGCCCAGGTGCGTTCGGCACCTTCCAGTTTTGGGGCTCCAGCGGCCACCAGTGTGCTACTACCGAGAAGCGCGATGCCGGGAATCAGCGCACGTAAAATCAAACGTCGTCCGCTCATCAGCGTGGCTCCCGCATGTGTTCCGGCCAGATACCCTGCTTGCCGGGGGAGAGAATGCCGTTGGGGTCGAGGCCGTCCTTGAGGCGCTCCTGCAGCTTTAACAAGGCGTGGTCGTTCCAGTCGTAGGTTTGCGCCACCTGGTCCATAAAATCGAGATGGGTGCGGTACTCGCCGTAGCCCTCTTTGGCAAAATCTTCGATCAGGGTGTTGAACAGGTTGTAGGCCGCATCGCGCTGGCTGGCATCGGTGCGGTCAAACATCAGCATCAGTACCTGAATCAACTCGCGCCAGCCGATGGCAAACTCGCCAATGTAATCAAAACCAAACTCGTTGGCGCGGTCGCGGATCATCGCCCAGGCTTTCATTGCCTCCGCCCCATAGGGCGTGCAGATCGGCGAGAAATTGATATGGCCGCCACCGCCGACCCAGTTCATCAAGCTGAACTCGGTCATGTTGGGTATACCGCGCATTAAATCGCGGCGGTAATCCCAGGTCGGGTCACCTTTGCGGTCGCCTTCATAATAAATGTCGATGCCGGGAATGGTGCGCAGGGCCGCTTCCAGTGGCTCCCACTGCAGCCGGTTAATCTCCTCCGGGCCGTAAAAAGCAGCGTAGAGATTCCACTCGCCGATCTGATGATCCTCGGCAATTTTCTTGCGGGCGCTGGGGGGGATCGGCCCCTTGCCGCTGTAGTACTGGCGGCGAGTGGCTTTGGTGGATGCTTCCCAGATCAGGTCGGCCATGATGGCGCCGTTGTGGGGAATGAGATTGAGCTTGAACGGCCGCAGAATTTCCACCAGGTCGTGCAGGTGGTCCTGTTTGGGAAAGGTGACCATGAAGGGTTTGAACCCCGGTGGTTCCGGCATTAGCCAGAAGCCCATTTTGGTGACTATTCCGTAATTAGACTGGGTGAACAGCCCATCCACATAAGGACCAAAGTTGTAGGGTACCGTCTGCCAGTTGTCTGAATTGGGTAGTGCGCCCTGGCCGGTACGAACCACCGTGCCATCAGCCAGGATTACTTCCATGCCGCACTGCATGAGCATGTGGGCGCCATACGGGGTATAGCCGCCACCGTGATCCAGGGTGTTGCCCAGCGGGCCGCCCCAGCCTGGTGCGCCTGGGTCAATCCAGAGTTTGCTACCGGTTTTCTGTAGATGCTCGTAGAGCTGAAAGTAACTCACGCCCGGTTCTACCAGGGCGTAGGCCAGTTCCTCGTTGATCTCAATAATCCGATTCATGCGCTTGAGATCAAGCACCACATAACCGGCCTTGCGCGGTGCCGGTCCGCCGTAGGCAAAATTGCGCCCGGTGGAGATGGTCCAGAGCGGTACTTTGTAGTCGTTGGCAATTTTAAGAATTGCCTGAATCTCT
>QNFC01000069.1 GCA_003645395.1 Gammaproteobacteria bacterium | reverse complement strand
TCTTTGTTAATGGTCACTTTATTTGTGTCCAATCCGACAACGGCCGCCGATACCGGGAAGCGGGAGGCCAGTTACCGCGATTCGGACCTGGCGCGGGAAACCGTTGTTGGCGACACTTTGAACCTGCTCACTATTAATATGGCCCACGGGCGTGGTACGGCCATGAATCAGCTGTTGGTGAGTGTCCCCCAACACCGTAAGAATCTCGATGAAGTTGCCGCACTTTTGGTCACCTCTGACGCCGACGTGATTGCGCTGCAGGAGGCTGATGCCCCCTCGTTATGGAGCGGTAGTTTTGACCACATTGAGTACCTGGCCGAGGCGACCGGTCACCGGGTTTCCGTCCACGGATATCACGCGGATAAATGGCTTTACACTTATGGGGCGGCACTGCTGTCCAGGTTTAAAATGAGTGATGTCGACTCCCATCGCTTTGCTCCTTCGTGGCCTACAGCGGGTAAAGGGTATGTTCGTGGCACATTGATGTGGAGTAATCAAAATAGCGTGCGGCCAGTTACCATGGTGTCGGTCCATCTGGACTTCTCACGGCTGTCTGTCCGCCAGGCGCAAGTTGCCGAGTTGATCGGGGATCTAAATGGAGTGCGCACGCCGCTAATTATCATGGGCGACTTTAATGCCGACTGGTCCACGGAAGACTCCCCGGTGAGGGTGCTGGCACGTGCAATGGATTTGCGTGTATTTCGACCGGGATTCAACGGGCTCGGCACTTATAAAGAGATCAATCGACTGGACTGGATTTTGATTTCCGATGAGTTAAAATTTGTAGAGTTTGCTGTACGGCCAGATATCGTATCCGACCATCTGGCGGTGGAAGCTAAAATCGGCTGGCGACAGAAGGATTAAATTATGACCATCATCTCATTACGCTCCTGGCTCACTGTCGGTTTACTCGCATTGTTATTTGGTTGCGCGAGTTCGGGATCTCTGGATACCTGTCTATCCGGTACTCAGAACCTGGCTGAATGTCCGCCGCCAGGGGCAGTCGATGATCCTTTCATCAGTGCCCTGTATGAGAAACGGACGTGGATACCTGAAGACGAACTGAATTTCGACCCTGTTGAGGTGGGCGTAAATGCTGATATCCCGGTACAAAATGCACGCACCAAGTTCCTGGGTGCGAAAAGTGAAGATGCTGTTAATTCGCTTGCGGCAAAAATATGGATGATCGAAAACGCGCAGCATACGATTGATGCCACTTATTATATTTTTAAGCGCGACCTTGTCGGTAACGCGATGCTTGGTGCTTTCTGTAATGCGGTTCAGCGCGGCGTTGATGTTCGCTTCATGGTCGACTCCGTTGGCTCCATTAGCTCGAATCGGCCCGGGTTGAAGGCACTGGATACCTGTGCGGATGAAGCAGGGTTCATGCGTAATGCTAACGGTGAGCTGACGACAAAAAAGGCACGTGTCCAGATCGTTGTTTTTAATGCGATCTCCAACGTCTTTGTTAACCCGAATCGGCGCTCCCACGACAAATTGATGGTGGTGGATGGCAACTTTCCGGATCGCGCCATCGTGATGACTGGCGGCCGCAACATCTCACTGTCCTATTACGGCATAAACCCGGACGGTTCGCCAAAACCGGATACCTACATGGACGCCGAGATTCTTGTGCGACCACCCGTGGACTCCGAATCTAATGACTATCCTGTCGGGGAACTCAGCGAAAATTATTTCTCTATACTGTTTTTATTTGGTGACAACAAGCGCCTAAGCCCGAGCGGAGCGGCCACCGCCATGGGGATTTACACCTCTGACCGGGAGGACGCTCAGGCTGCACTGGCTCAACTCAAAGGGTTGGCGGTCGTCAAGCAGGCCATGGAGGCCATGCCCCTTTACTTCAAAGAAGGGTGGTCTAACTCGAGAGTGCTGTTGGCCCATGAGCTGGATAATTTGTCTAACGAAAATATTTATTCAGACGCTGCAGAAGATCTGAATGTTAATAAAAATTCTATTACTTACCTGCTGAGGGAAGCTCCCAAGCATGAGTTCAAAAACCGCCATATTGTCTCCCCCTATCTTTTTGCGGCGCAGTACTACGACGACGACGGTAATACCGTCTTTGACGGAGCACGCAATCTTCGCGAATGGTTGGAGAACCACCCAGACGCCACAATGGAGATCATCACTAACTCAGTGTTGACCTCCGACAATTTTTCAGCCCAGTCCGTCATCGACATGAACATGGCGCCCCGGCTGCTACTCACTGAGGAGATGCAGGCTGCATGGCTAGACCTGTCGGAGGAGAGTGACCTGACCCCCGAGCTGGTCAAGAGTGAAGAGTGGCGAGAGTTGGTGAGTCACCCCCGGCTAATGATATATGAGTTAGGTAGGCTCGACGCTCGGGAGCTCGGCGGCGACGTCGATTATGGAAAACTCCATTCCAAGTACATCATCATGGATGATATGGGGTTTGTTGGCACCACTAATTTTGATACTCGTTCTGCGCTCATTAACAATGAAATGGGGTTCTTTTTTGAAGGTAAAGAACAAGCCCTGATTTTGGACGCAGACTTTGACCTACTGAAAAGTCGCTCTTACCTTTGGGGTTCTCCAGAGTGGCTGGAATTTCGTCGGCGGGTATTTGAACTTGATGGCTTAAAGGGCAGTACCGCCGAGAACCAGCGAGCGATTTATAAGACTCTACGGATCATCGGGCTGGATAATCAACTCTGAAGCTTTGCAGACATTTCATGAGGTCATGGGATTGCGGCCGGGTTAGTTTCTGTCTGATCCAGCCTTTTGCTACTACGTTCAATTTCCTGCGCTAAGGCAATCCCTCCTTCGGTGGGGCAGATCGTAAGAGTTGGCAGTACTTACCGTAGGATCATTGATGTAACCAGCCGACTGCTCTGAGATAGAAGCAGGATTTTGCTTTCATTTGGGCAAGGGTAATGGCTAAAAAAATTGCACTAACCAATTACTCCGACGTTCTATGCGTGTGGGCGTACATATCACAAGCGCGCATCGACGAAGTGGTAGATAGATTCGCCGATGAAGTTTCCGTCGACTACCGATTTTGTTCGGTGTTTGGTGATACCACGCATAAAATTGGAATCGGTTGGGCCGAGCGTGGCGGTTACGCAGGCTTCGGCAACCACCTCCGCGAGGTGGTCTCGGAGTTTAGCTTTATCAAACTTCACCCCGAGCTCTGGCAATGTAATCGGCCCACATCATCCACGCCGGCTCATATATTGCTAAAGGCTGTGCAACGGGTGGATAAGTACCAATGTAAAGCGGTGCTCAATGGGCTTCGGTTGGCCTTCTTCGAGCGGTGCCTGGATATCAGCAGGTGGGCTGTTCTGGAGGCAACCCTGGAAGTTGTCGGTGTATCGGTCAGTGACGTTCAGGAAGTGATCGATAGCGGTGTGGCCCATGCCGACCTGGAGGCAGACCACCGCGACCAGCAGATACTCATGGTTCAGGGTAGCCCCACGCTCATTCTCAACGAAGGCCGCCAAAAGCTATATGGAAACGTGGGCTATGGCGTCATCGAAGCAAACATAAAGGAATTACTGCGTTCGCCGGCGGCCGGTGCGGCGAGCTGGTGTTGATTTAGAACGGAACTCACGGGGGCCACGCTATAAATTGCCAGCAGAAATTAGGAGATATGTCGCGTTACACCAGTATTTTCTGAGTCGACAGAAATAATTGGCGCTTCTAGCTGGCCGGAATGGTTACTAGCGGAAGGCCTTCCCTGCCGCCGGTTTCGGTTAATGAAAACAAAATCATCAGGAAAGTAAAGGCTCGTTTAGAGTCGAAGTCACGGTCGTCCACCCAGAACCAGTGATCCCGGTATTTCGCCGCAACAAATGCATTGTCGGGTTTCTCTACACTGTGTTCAATATTCATAAGCTTCTTAACTGCTATTTTCGACCCGGTTGACTCCAGGGTAGGTATGGTACGGCCGTCAGCGATGTCCTGAGCCGGAACATCAATACCAATTGCCAGTTTTGACATTATCCCCAGCATTGATCGGGTGAGGAACACAATTTCATTATCTCCCTCGGCAATCAGGCCATAATTGACAGGCACCTCTCGTAGCTCCGGTTGCAGCCCAAGTAGTTCAAATAACTCCTGTCTTGCCTCCTGAGTTTCTGGGCTCAGGCTTTCCCGCTGGAAAAACATAATTGTGGTGCCTTCTAATTGGTCGGCCTTCTTGATACGCATACCAATACCACCCGCGAGTTGAATCTGCCGAATCAACTCGATAACTCTGTAGTAATCGGCGTCACCAGCCCGCTGATTGACGCCAGACATTGCCTGACTGCGGAGTCCGTTTGCCGAATCAACCGTGAGGGGCAGAATCATATCTGCCGGCCATCCTGATTGCATGAGGAACAAAATTGCGCCAGGCGGTATGGGGGTCATCACGCTTTTGTTAAATTTTGCTCCGGTGATGGGCACATAAGTGATCGTTGGCCGGTCGACAAATTTGCCGCTACCGCCGAGTGTCAGGGAATTATCCAGTATTGAGTTAGATTTGGTACCGCTTAGGCTGAGTGTGCTTTCAAGCGTATAACCACTGACTATAGACGCCACCTCAACAAACAGCGGCATGTCGGCGTAGCGCAACTTGACGATATTAAGAAGTGTCTGCTCTTTCCAGGAACGTGAAATAGCCGTGTTGTAGTCAAAGCGGTCGCGGGTAACTGACACGGGTCCGATGCTATTGCAGCCAGCGATGAGCAACGCCAGAATGAGTACAGCGATTCTCGCGGCGGGATCTATTCTCTTAACAGTCTGTGTCATCATTCCTGCATTGGTGTGTTGATTGGCCGGCGGTAGGTGATTTTAACCCATGATCCTGGCTCTTAATAAGGCGGCTCGGCAAAGCAAGAAGGCGCCCTCACTCATGCGCGAACGACATGCATATCGTGCTAGAAATAGTATGAATAATGAAGGTGTAAGCGAGCCAACATTAATATCGGCGCACGGTATCAATGCTGGCATCCTTCCCGGCACGGTCAGTCGGGTTTCCCCCTCGACCAACGTGCCGATTGCAAATCCGTCGGCTTTTCTTCCAGATCAGTTGGCCAGTGCTTCTCTCGCCTGATCGACATCGACAGATTCGACTGCCTTTTGTTTGTCAACCGAGTCAATGGCTTTGCCATAATCTACGGTGGTGCCATCAACAGAACCTTTCAACTTATCAACATCCACGGAATCACCCGCTTTCTGTTTATCAACAGAGTCATATAACTTGCCGTAATCCGCAGCAACTGCGAGGGTTGGCAGGGCTGACAATAGGGCGACCAGTAACGGAAGGGACTTCATTTTCGATTCTCCATAATTTTTTACATTGAAAGTTAGTTTACGTTAGGGCTGTTAGGGGAATGCTGACGTTTATTCTTTTTCAAACCATCGATACAGCATGCCAGCCAAAATGGCGCCAACAATGGGTGCGAACCAGAAAAGCCATAATTCTGACACCGCCCAGCTGCCCTGAAAAATCGCAACACCGGTACTTCTTGCCGGGTTAACAGAGGTATTAGTAACCGGGATACTGATCAGGTGGATGAGCGTCAGGCCAAGGCCGATAGCAATAGGGGCAAAGCCCTGCGGTGCGCGTTTATCAGTAGCTCCCAAAATAATGACTAAAAACATGAAAGTCATCACTATTTCAGTTGTTAATGCCGAAGTCAGGCTGTAACCACCGGGCGAATGTTCGCCATATCCGTTCGATGCAAACCCTGCGGTAACGTCAAAGCCTGCTTGCCCGGAAGCGATAACATACAACACCGCCGCCCCGGCGATACCGCCCGCCACCTGTGCAGCAATATAAGGGACCAGTTCTTTAACTGGGAACCTCCCTCCTGACCACAGACCCAGTGATACTGCGGGGTTCAGGTGGCAGCCAGAGATATGACCAATAGCAAATGCCATGGTTAATACGGTCAGGCCAAAGGCAAAAGCAACGCCTAACAGGCCAATGCCGACATCGGGAAATGCAGCGGCAAGCACGGCGGCACCACAACCTCCAAGCACAAGCCAGAATGTACCAATAAATTCTGCAGCTAACTTTTTTGATAATGTCATCGTCGACCCCTTCGTTAATGTTGACTGCTCAATGAAATACTATATCGCGCCTTGATATATTCAATTAATTGCTCCATTCCGGCAAGGGCTAGAGGATTACTGCTGGCCAGGATGAAAACCAACTGAACTTAAAAGGGGGCGACCAGGTTAAATATTCAACCAGCCCAAACATTGCGTTGATCCCCTTTTAAGCAAGCGTTTTTCTGTGCCTCTATCGTCAACGGGTAACCCAGCGGCCTTAAACCGCGACAAATTATTCAGCAGGAATTTATTCAATAATCGGATTAAGAATGGGTTCATGGGTAAAAATGGTCTTAGGTTTTCTTATCCGCTTTAAGGTGGGGCAGGCCGTAAAATCTGTAAACTACCCAATCCAGTGAGGGTGAACTAAAGAGTGATTATGGATCAGACAGACGTCGGAAAAGTTTCTCGATTAGCAGAACGTCTGGCCTGCCACTCCTGTGACCTGGTGTTCGATATTTCAGTGCTTGATGATGGTGAATCCGCGAGCTGTACGCGCTGCGGTGAATTTTTAACCAGGTATCGTGCCGATGAGCTCGAGCGGGTAATAGCCTATAGCTCAGCGGCGCTTATTCTGCTTGGGCTGGCCTGTAGTTATCCGTTTATGTCCTTCAAGTCGAGCGGGCTGGAAAGCACCATGACCCTGCCCCAGACTGCGCTGAATCTCTGGCACTACGGTCTGCCCGGGGAGGCGCTTCTGGTAGGGGCGTTTATTGTTCTTATTCCCGGGCTGGTGATGCTTTTAATGTTAATGCTGGCGATAGCGCTGGTGTTGGAGAAACATTACCGCTGGCTACGTCCGGTAGGCAGGCTGCTCTTTACCCTGCAAAGCTGGTGTATGGTTGATGTTTATTTTGTCGGCGTTCTGGTGAGCCTGGTGAAAATCGGCCACATGGCAACGGTGATAATGGGGCTCTCTTTCTGGGCCTACGCGGTGTTTAGCCTGTTGTTCGTTTTAGCAATCTCGGTACTTGATCGTGTTCAGTGCTGGCATCGCATTGAGGTATTAAGTCGACCATGAGCGATAAACCGAAAACTGCTGCTTCCCAGGGCCTCGCCTCCTGCCATCTTTGTCTCAAACTGGTTAGCGTTGACGTTCATGTTTGTCCGCGCTGTGGGAGCGCGATTCACCTACGTAAGTCTAATAGTCTCGAGCGAACCCTTGCGTTTTTGGTGACAGCCTCGATTTTGTACATACCTGCCAATTTGTTACCGATTATGATTACTGATCAGCTGGGTCAGCCGACCGAAAGTACGATTATCGGTGGTGTCGTCCTGTTGATCGATATGGGTTCCATGCCGATTGCTGCGGTGATTTTTTTCGCCAGTGTAATGATTCCGGTGAGTAAGCTGGCCATGATGTATTACCTCTGCTGGAGCGTACGCCATGGGCCACCGGAGACAGCGCGTCAGCGCACGGTGTTTTATCGAATTACCGAATTTATTGGCAAGTGGTCGATGATCGACGTGTTTGTGGTGGCAATATTGGTGGCTTTAGTTAATTTGAATAATTTACTGGTGATTCGGCCGGGCACCGCGACGGTTGCCTTTGCAGGGGTTGTGATCGCGTCGATACTGGCTGCGGAGAGTTTTGATCCCAGACTGATGTGGGACCAACAGGAAGATAATAATGAGTGAAATGCAACCCTCGATAAGCAGTGGTAGAAAATTTAATGCAATCTGGATAATTCCACTGGTGGCGCTGGTAGCTGGCGTGTCAATCGTCGTTCATTCGTATATGACGGAAGGTCCGACCATCACCATCGAATTT